>NZ_JADDIL010000023.1:0-115491 GCF_020826795.1 Microtetraspora sp. AC03309
ACCCCCACGCCACCACGCCCGGACCGGACCCCCTGGCCGCGCGTGACCCCTTCTCCGCCCCGGCACAGGACCCCCTCGCCGCGCCCGTACAGGATCCCTTCGCGCCGCCCGCCGCGGACCAACTGCCCAAGCGGTCACGCCGCGCGTCTCTCCAGGGGCAGGCCCCGACGCAGGCGATGCCCGCCGTCCCCCCGGCGGCGCCGGCCCAGCAGTGGCCCGAGTTGCCCGCCGACCCGTGGGACCCCTGGCGTCGCGCGGACCACGACGTCCCGCAGGGCCTCGCCGTACCGAGCACGGTGGAGCCTCCCCCCGCCGCCCCGGCCGCTCCCCCGCCGCCGAGCCCGGAGCCGCTCCCGCTGCCCGCGTGGGCCCAGGCCCCCCAGCAGACGTCGCCGTACGCTCCCGGCGGGATGCCCGGCTTCGGCGAGGTCAGGCCGCCCACCGGCTGGGAGGAGCAGGAGCCCGAGGAGGAGCCCGCTCCCCAGCCCAAGCGGCGCGACCCGTACCTGGACAACGTCAAGTTCCTGCTGATCGCGCTCGTGGTGACCTCGCACGCGATCCGCCCCACGGTCGGCGCGGACGCCAACCGGGCGCTGTACATCTTCATGTTCTCGTTCCACATGCCGCTGTTCGTGATGATCAGTGGCTTCCTGTCGAAGAACTTCTGGAACTCGAACGCGAAGACCAACAAGCTCGTCGACACCTTCCTGGTGCCGTACGTGATCGTCGAGTTCGGCTACAACCTCCTCCGCGTGGCCTTCGGGCACAAGTGGAGCATCTCGATCCTCGATCCGTACTGGCTCAACTGGTATCTCCTCGCGCTGTTGTTCTGGCGGTTGTCCACTCCGGTGTGGAAACGCATGCGCTACCCGCTGCCCACCGCGGTGGTCGTCTGCCTCTTCTCCGGCCTGTCCCAGCTCAGCGGTGATTTCAGCATCGACCGCGTGTTCGGCCTGCTGCCCTTCTTCGCGATGGGCCTGGTCCTCAAGCCCGAGCACTTCGAGGTGCTCAAGCGCACCCCGGTCCGGATCCTGGCCGGAGTCACCCTGCTGGCCTGGGCGGTCGCGGTGTACGTCCTCGCGCCGCGCCTCAAGCTGGGCCTGTGGTACTTCAACGCCAGCTACCACGACCTGCACATGACGTGGTGGTACGGCATGGGCTTCCGCGTCGTCTTCCTCGCCGGGGTCACCGTGATCTGCTTCAGCGTCATGGCCCTCGTGCCCCGGCGCCAGATGTGGTTCTCCGAACTCGGGACGCGCACGCTCTACGCGTACCTGCTGCACGGCGTGCCCGTGATGATCGCCAAGGAGATGGGCTGGCTGAACGCCTCGTGGCTGAACGGCCCCCTCGGCGTCGTCGCCATCCTCAGCGGCAGCTTCGCCCTGGCCACCATCCTGTGCCTGCCGGTGACCCGCACGCTGTTCAAGTGGATGCTGGAGCCCCGCCTCGCCTGGCTGTACCGCAGGCCCAGGAAGAGCAACGATCAGCAGCCGGAAGTTCAGCGGTAGTTCCGCATGGATTAACGCGGCACATCCGGGCTCGACGGGATAGGACCGCAGAGTCGTCGCATGAGGGTATGTGTCGGCACAATCGTCCACCACCCCGAGGACGCCCGGATCGCGCACAGGCAGATCCGGGCCCTGCTGGACGCGGGGCACCAGGTCACCTACGTCGCGCCCTTCACGGACTGCAACGTGACGCCGCCGCCGGAGATCCGGGCCGTCGACGTGCCGCGCGCGGTCGGCATGCGGCGCGCGAAGGCGCTCAGAGCGGCGCGGGCCGCGTTGTCACGGGGCTGCCGGGACGCCGATCTGCTGCTGGTCCATGACATCGAGCTGCTGCTCGCGCTGCCCCGCAGGAGGCCCGTGACGGTCTGGGACGTCCACGAGGACACGCGAGGACTGCTGGAGGCCGAGGCGCCCCTCCCGGGGCCGCTGCGTCCGGTTCTGCCGCGTCTGATCGACACTCTGGAACGGCGCGCGGAGCGCCGCCTGCATCTCATGCTCGCCGAGGAGTCGTTCCGCGACCGGTTCCCCGGCGGCCACCCGGTGGTGCCGGACCACACCTACGTCCCGTCCGCGCCGCCCCCGCCGCCGGGCGACGACCGGCTGGTCCACGTCGGCCGCCTCTCACGGGCGCGCGGCGCCGCCGAGCTGATCGAGCTCGCCCGGCGCCTGCGGCCGTACCGGATCCGGCTCGACCTGATCGGCCCGGCCGACCCGGGGGTACGGCCGCTGCTGCGGGACGCCCAGCGGGAGGGCCTGCTCGACTGGTTCGGGCACGTGCCCAACACGCACGCGCTCCGGATGGCCGAGGGTGCCCTGGCCGGCCTGTCGCTGCCGCACGACGTGCCCGCCTTCCGGAACACCACGCCGACGAAGGTCGTCGAGTACATGGCGCGCGGCCTCCCGGTGATCACCACGCCGCTGCCCGGCGCCGCCTCGCTCGTGCTCGGGACCGGGTGCGGCACCGTGGTCCCCTTCCCGGCGGAGGGCGCCGAGAGCACCGTGGACGCGACGGTACGGGCCGTCCTCGCCCTACGGGACGACCCTGAGGGGCGCACCGCGATGGGGGCCCGGGGTCACGCCGAGGCGCGGCGCCGCTTCCACTGGCCGGTACGCGCCGCCGAGTTCGTGGCCCAGCTCGAACGCTGGGCGCAGGCCCCGGACCGGGTCACGGCCCGCCCGCGCGGGCGCGCCCTTCCCGCCTGACCGCGCGGGGGTGCCCTCCGTGAGCCGCCGGGATCCGGCGCGACCCTCCCCGCGAGCCCACGGCTACCGCCGTGGCGCCGATCTTGTTCTACTTGGAGATGTGAGAAGCCATCTCGTCCAGGGACGCCGGATCGACATGCCGGTACGGATCAGGGACGCGTCGGCGTGCGCCGCGACCTATCTCGTACGGGCCGACGCCGCCCGCGCCGTGATCGCGTACTCGGGACTGGACGTGACCGAGGTGCTACCCGGAAAGGCCGCCTGCACGCTGGTCTTCGTCCAGTACCGCGACGGAGATCTGGACGCCTACCACGAGTTCGGCATGGCGTTCCTGATCCGGCCGCCGGGTGCCGGACGCCCTCCCGGGCGCGGCCTGCTGGCCGGACTGAAGGACGTCCGCGCGGCGGGCTCCGGCGCCTTCGTCCACTGGCTGCCCGTCGACCAGGGGTTCACCCTGGAGGCGGGACGGCGGATCTGGGGCTTCCCCAAGGAACGCGCCGAGATCGACCTGCGGCTGGCCACGCCGTACAAGCGGTGCATCCTGCACAGGGACGGGCGGCTGGTGCTCGACCTGCTGCTGCGTCCCGGAGTCCCCCTCCCGCCGGGGACCATGGCGCCGATCGACGCCTACTCGCACCTCGACGGGATCACCCGGCGCGTTCCCTGGACGGCACGCGCGAGCGGTGTCCGGGCTCGGCCCGGCGGCGCCCTGATCAGGCTGGGGAACCATCCGATCGCCAAGGAACTGAGCGAGCTCGGCCTACCGGGGACCGCGCTGATGACGGTGACCGCGGATCACGTGACGATGTCGTTCGAGGACGCCGTGCCCATGTGAACCCGTGCCCATGTGAACCGGTGACCGGAGTGCCGGGCGCCCCGCGTCGGCGCGCGGCCGTCAGACGATGGGCGGGCGGCCGAGGCGCAGCATCCGCCACGCCGTACGCCAGGCCATCGGGCGGCGCTCACCGGCGGGCTCGCGCAGACCTTCGCGGAAGCCCTGGAACCACGCTTTGAGCGACGGGCCGGACCGCTCCCTGAGCAGGGTGAGGGCGATCCAGTTGCCCAGGTAGAGGACGGCGAGCGGCCAGGGCAGGTTCCTGCGCGCCAGCCACACCCGGTTGCGGGCGTTCAACCGGAAGAAGTCGGAGTGCCGGGTCGGCAGCACCAGCGGGTGGTACATGACGGTCCGGGCGTCGTACTCGATCCGGTAGCCCTCGCCCAGCAGCCGCCAGGCCAGGTCGGTCTCCTCGTGCGCGTAGAAGAAGCGCTCGGGCAACCCGCCGACCTGGAGGAACGCCGACCTCCTGATGGCGCAGGCGCCGCCGAGGAAGGTGGTCACCGGCGAGGAGCGCTCGGGGTCTCCGGCACGGAGCCGGGGGACGTGCCGGCGCTGCACCGAGCCGCCGTCGGGATCCATGACCCGGAAGGAGATCACCGCCAGGTCGGGCTCGGAGGCGAACCGCTCACGGATGTGCGCGACCAGCTTGGAGTCGGCGTACCACCCGTCGTCGTCGAGGAACAGCACGACGTCGCCCGAGCACTCCTGGACACCGCGGTTGCGCCCCATGGGGATGCCCGCGTTGTGGCCGATCCGTACGGTCCTGATCGTCGCGGCGGAGCCGGGACGTGGCCGCGCGCTCAGCGGCGGCACGTCCGCGCCGTTTCCGACGATCACCACTTCGACGTCGCCGTCGGTCTGCGTCAGCGCGGACTCGACCGCCCGGTCCAGCTCGGCGACCCGGTTGCCCATGGTGAGGATGACGCAAGAAATCTTCACCGCGTCATCGCCTCGACGCGTGACAGAGGGCACACGATTTCATGATCACCGAGTCTGTACGGCTGAACCATCCCGGACCTGTCTGGTTTACTGCGAATCAAGGGTATCGGAACAGCCGCCGAACCCCCACCAAACACTCCGACGCGGGAAGCCGCCCCGTGGTTCCCCGATTCGTCGTCGGCAAACCTCGCCCGCCGTCCGTTCACGACAGCCGCCGCGACGCCAGGATGCTGACGAGGTGCAGGACGAGCTGGAGCAGAGCGATCACCGCACAGGCGACGGTCAGGATCCGCGTCGCCGGGAACCAGAAGTCGAGCACCGCGGCGACCACCACGATCAGGGACAGCTCGACGGCCTGGATCACGCGGTGGAAGCGCAGCGCGGCGGCCACCTTCCTGGCCGCGCCGAGGCGGCGCGACTGGAACTGACCCGCGGACGCGTCGGTGGCGGCGATCAGACCGGACCGCGCTCTGGCCACGTCGACCAGGTCGGTCTCCGCCTTGATCAGGATCGCGCCGAGCGCGGCCACGACGCCGAGCACGGTGTACCAGTCGGGCAGCACCTCCGAGGCGCGGAAGCCCAGGCCGATGAGCAGTGCCGCCTCGGCGAGGTAGTGGCCCACCCGGTCGAGGTAGACGCCCGTGATGGAGGTGCGTCCGGTCCACCGGGCCAGCTCGCCGTCGGAGCAGTCGAGCAGCAGGTAGACCTGGATCAGCACCGCGGCGCCGACGGCGGCCCAGAGCCCGGGGAGCGCGAGCACGGCTCCCGCCAGCACGCCGCACAGGATCATCAGGCCGGTGACCTGGTTCGGCGTGATGGGCGTCTTGGCCAGCACCCATGTCGCGTAGATGGACAGTTTCCGCATGTAGAGCAGGCCGGCCCAGTGCTCGCCGCTGCGGCGGTCCATCGTGGTCTGCGGCTGCGCGACCGCGCGCAGCTCAGCGACCGACGGCGCGGACATAGTCCTCCACCCTCGTCCTGACCTCGGTCTCCGACAGACGGAGGTGTTCGAGGATGGTATACCTGCCGGGCCTCGTCGACGGTGCCAGCATCACGGCGGCGGTGAACTGCTCGGCCGTCAGGCCGACGTCTCCGGGAGTGACGGGCAGCGCGTGCCGCCTCAGGCAGTCGGTGACCTGATCGAGGCGGCGAGAGTCCTCTCTCAGGAAGAAACAGAACGCCGTGCCGATGCCGGCGAGCTCGCCGTGGTTGGACGTTCCGGGAAAGAGCTGATCCACGGCATGAAGGATCTCATGGTCACCACCGCTCGAAGGACGGCTCGACCCCGCGATGACCATCGACATGCCGGAAAGGATCAGAGATTCGGCCAGGACGGTGAGGAAAGCGTCGGACTCGATGGAGTCGGACCGCCCGATCACCGCCTCCGCGGCGGTGCGCGCCATGGAGATGGCGAGGCCGTCGATCGGCTCACCGCGCTCGGCGTTGCCGAGCTGCCAGTCCTCGATCGCGGACAGGTTGCTCATGACGTCGCCGACCCCGGACCGGACCAGGGCCTCGGGCGCGTCGTGCACGAAGTCGAGGTCCACCATGATCGCCAGCGGCATGGGCACCCCGAAGGAGCCCTTGCCCCCGTCGTGGACGAGGGAGGCGACGGGCGAGCAGATCCCGTCGTGCGAGAGGTTGGTGGCGACCGCGACCATCGGGATGCCGGCGAGTGACGCGGCGTACTTGGTCGCGTCGATGGTCTTTCCCCCGCCGATGCCGATGACCGCCTCGTACGCGCCCTTGCGCAGGTCGGCACCGAGCGAGACGGCCGCGTCGACCGAGCCGTCGGGCACCCGGAAGACCCGGGCTTCTCCCAGGGACGGCGCGATCACCTCGGCGATCTTGTCGCCCTGGCTCACCCCGACCGCCACCGCCACCCGGCCCGAGGTGGCGACCCGGCTGTCGGACAACAGCACACCGAGTTGCGCGATCGCGCCCCGCCGTACCTCCATCGTGAGGGGGGCGGGGAGCATCCTGGCCAGAATCGGCAAGAGGGTCTCCTTAGGGGACGAGGGCCAGTGCCCCGACCGGCGGGATCTGCGCGGAGGGAGTGGCGTCCAGGGGGGTGCATCGCGAGGCGGCGGGGTGCCGCTCCGGGCGACGCGATGGGGCGGGGATCGACCGGAGGGACACTAGTAGCGGCACGCGATCTCGCGAGCCTTGGACAGATCGTCGTGGTTGTCCACCTCGACCCAGTCGACCTTGCCGATCGGAGCGACGGAGATCTTCTCGCCCCGGTTGACCATCTCCTGGTAGCCGTCCTCGTAGTAGAGCTGCGGGTCGCGCTCGAACGTCGCGCGCAGCGCGTCGGCGAGCCGCTCGGCGGCGCCCGGACGGATCAGCGTGGCGCCGATGTACTCGCCGTACGCCTTGGCCGGGTCCATCAGCTTGGTGATGCGCTTGAGGCTGCCGCCGTCGAGGGTGACCTTCATCTCCTCGTCGGCCAGCGACTTCACGTCGTCCACCGCGAGGAGGACGTCACTGGTGTCGTCGGCGGACAGCAGGGTCTCCTCGACCGAGACAGGGTGCACGGTGTCGCCGTTCACCAGCAGCGCGCCCTGGGCGAAATGGTCGCGCGCGCACCACAGCGAGTAGGCGTTGTTCCACTCCTCCGCCTTGTCGTTGTGCACGAGCGTCAGCTTCACGCCGTGACGGCGCTCCAGCTCCGCCTGACGCTCGTGTACGGCCTGCGCCTGGTATCCGACGATGACGACGACGTCACGCAGGTCCACCGCGGCGAGATTGCGCAGCGCGATGTCGAGGATCGTGGTCTCGCCGTCGACCGGCACGAGCGCCTTGGGCAGCGTGTCGGTGTACGGCCGCAGGCGGCGTCCGGCTCCGGCGGCCAGCACCATTCCCAGCAACGTGCACTCCTAGAGGTCGATCGACTGACAGTAACCCCAAAGATTAGTTGCCTTTGTGCCGTGATCGTGTAATCCGTACGTGGTCGGGGGTTCATCACGGGCCGGCCCGGTCACTCGGGGATCAGTCTCCGGCGCCGAGATCGGCGGCCTCGACGCCGGAACGCGGCGCCGCCAGCCAGCAGGTCAGGCTCTCCCAGCAGAACAGGCCCCACAGGTAGAGGCCGAGCAGCGCGAACATCGCGGTGACCAGGTCGACGGCGCCGCCGATCGCCACGGCCAGCATCCGCCCGTCCCAGCCCAGCCCGGCCACCGGCAACCACGAGGGCGGGTAGACGTGCTGCCGCACCCGGTAGACCGTGTCGTAGTGGTGGAACACGATCGCGCCGAGCAGCGCGAAGATCAGTAGAGGCGGGACGCCGTGCGCGAAGCCCACGCAGGCGATGAGGCCGTACTCGGTGAGCCGCAGGATCGGCGGGACCATCCAGTCGAGCCGCCCGTCGTGCCGGTGCGAGCTGCCCGGCCCGGCGAGCAGCAGGGCCACCGCCGGACCGAAGACCGCCAGGCCGTCGCTGCCCGCGACGCCGACGAGGAGCAGCACCCCGGTGACGAAGGCCCCCGCGACGGCGGGCGGCAGCGGCGGGAGCTGTCCCGCCACCAGCACGCCCATCGCCCGGGACAGGGCCCCGTCGTCCCGGTACGCCACGACCGAGCTGCGCGGCACCGGCGTCATGTGCACGGAGATCATGCCCGCGCCCTCCGTCATGTGAGAGACCTGCCGATCCGCCCGGCGAGGGTGTAGATGAGCGCGGCCGTGCCCCAGGTGAGCAGCGCGAGGAAGGTCACCCTGGCGTTGAACACGGCGGCGGTGACCGCGATGAGGGCCATCCGCTCGCCGATCGGCAGCACGATGACCTTCTTCGCCCACCGGGTCACGGCGCCGAGGTCGAGCCGCCGGGACAGGCCGATCATCCGGCTCGCGACCGTGCCGCCGGTGCCGCCGGGGACGCCGGGGACGCCGAACTCGCCGCCGCGACCGCCCGCGAAGCCGCCCTTGAACGGGCCGCTCGTCGCGTCGTCCAGGCGGGGCAACTCCGAGGCGACGGAGAGCGGGAGCGGCGGGCGGTTCCCGGCGGCGCCGTCCTTGGCGGCGTCCGCCACGGCGCCCGCGTACGAGAAGTCGATCATATGCCGGATGGCCTGCAGCAACATGGCGGCGACCGCGAGCGCCCAGATGCCGCCCGGCCCGGTCGCCCCGCCCTGCGTGGTCCCGGCGTAGCCGATGGCGAGGCCGGCGTACACGAGGTATTCCTTCACCCTGTCGAAGGTGGCGTCGAGCCAGGCGCCGAGCGGCGAGAAGCCGCGGGTGTAGCGGGCGAGCTGGCCGTCCACGCAGTCCAGCGCGAACGACAGGTAGAGCGCCACGGCGCCGGCGATCTGGGCGGTCCGCTCCCCCGCCGAGAACCAGATCGCGGCGATCACGGCCAGGCCGACCGAGACGCCGGTGACCGCGTTGGGCGTCATGCGCAGCCGCGCGGCCAGCCGTACGAGATGGGGGGACCACGTGCTCACGCAGAAGGTGGCGAACAGGCCGTCGTCGGACTTGACCGCGGCCCGCAATCTCGCCCCGGTCTCGTCCACGTCGGCCAGCCGGCGTATCGCCTCCTCGGCCGCGGGCCGGCTCCCGACCCGCTCACAGCGCAGCCCGCCGAGCGGGGCGGCGCGTACGGGCACCCCCGCGCGGACCAGGCCGGCGAGCAGCAGGCCGGCCACCTCGGTGTCGCTCACGCGTCCGAGCCTGCGGTTCTGGGCGAGGTCGGCGAGTTCCTCGGCCACGTCGGCGAGGCTCGCCAGGTGGGCCTCGCCCACCTGGAGGACGCCGCGGAAGGTGGCGTCCGGCGACTCGACCTGATGGAAGGAGTTGCCCGCCGCCGCGATCTGTCCGCACTCGGTCCGCACCGGAGGGAGCAGCGGGGTGGCGGCGCCGGGCGCGACCAGCGCGCCGGAACCGCGCGAGGGATGGTCGAGCAGTACGGCCAGGGCCTCGGTGTGAGCCACGAGATCGCCGTGGAGCACGGCCACGGGGCAGGTGGAGGCGCGGGCCACCTTGGCGACGGCGCGCAGGTCCTCGGCGAGCCCGCCGCCGGTGTCCTCGGCCCGGATCACGACCTGGACGTCACGGACGGACAGCGTCCGGAGCTGGCCGGTGACACGTTCGAGGAGGCTCGTCCTGCCGCAGACCAGAGCGGCCGCGGGTGTCGTCGCGAAGACCACGGCGACGGCGCCGGGTGTGGTGCCCGGGGTCCCCCGGGCCGCTTCTGCCCCCATGGTCTCCCGCTCCACTTCGATCACTGCCGTGTCCACACCGCAACGTAACTGAGCGATCACTAGGTGGCAATGCCATTCGGCAGCGGTTCGTGAACGGCCTCCGGGTATGGTCAGTGCGGGGAGGCATCATGATCGCGAAATCGCGTCTGCGCACGGTCGGCGTCGTACTGGCCGGCGGGGTCGGCCAGCGGGTGGGACTGAACACCCCCAAGCAACTGCTGAAGATCGCCGGCAGGACCATTCTGGAGCACACGCTCGGCGTGTTCGACGGCCATCCGGAGATCGACGAGGTCATCGTGCTGATGACCCCCGGTTTCACCGACGAGGTCGCCTCCCTGGTCGAGCGGAACGGCTACACCAAGGTCACCCAGATCCTCGAAGGCGGCGCCAGCCGCACCGAGACCACGTGGCGCGCCCTCCAGGCGCTGGGCGACGAGGAGTGCGACGTGCTGCTGCACGACGCGGTCCGGCCCCTCGTGGAGCCGCGCATCATCAGCGACTGCGTCGCCGCGCTCAGCCGCTACGAAGCGGTGGACGTGGCCATCCCCTCGTCGGACACCGTCGTCGTGGCCGTTCCCGGGCCGCGCGGCGAGATCATCCGCGACATCCCGGACCGTTCGCGGCTCCGGCGCGGCCAGACCCCCCAGTGTTTCCGGCTGTCGGTCATCCGGGCGGCGTACCGGCGGGCCTTCGCCGACCCCGACTTCGACAAGCTGCCCGCGACGGACGACTGCGGGGTCGTCCTGCGCTACCTCCCCGACGTGCCGATCTACCTGGTGCCGGGCAGCGAGCACAACATGAAGGTCACCCACCCCGTCGACGTGTTCATCGCGGACAAGCTGTTCCAGCTCGCCGAGAGCACCGCGCCCGCGCTGACCGAGGACGGCTACCACGAGGCGCTGCGCGGCAGGAGCCTCGTGGTCTTCGGCGGCAGCTACGGCATCGGCGCCGACATCGTGACGCTCGCCCGGGGCTACGGCGCGACCGTGCACTCCTTCTCCCGGACCGCGGGCGGCGTACGCGTGCAGGACGCCTCCGCCGTCGAGGACGCGCTCGCCGGGGTGTACGCGGAGACCGGCCGCATCGACTACGTGGTGAACACGGCGGCCGTCCTGCACATGGGCAAGCTCGGCGAGGCCGACCACACCACCATCGAGGAGACCGTCGGCGTCAACTATCTCGGTCCGGTCAACATCGCCCGCGCGTCGCTCAAGTACCTGGCGGAGACCAGGGGGCAGCTCCTCCTCTACACCTCCTCGTCGTACACGCGGGGCCGGGCGGACTACAGCCTCTACTCCTCGACCAAGGCGGCGGTCGTCAACCTCACCCAGGCGCTCGCCGACGAGTGGGCGGACCAGGGCGTACGGGTGAACTGCGTCAACCCGGAGCGCACCGCCACGCCGATGCGGCTGCGGGCCTTCGGTGACGAACCGGCGGGAACGCTGCTCTCTTCGACCGCCGTCGCCCGTACCAGCATCGACGTGCTCATCTCCCGCCTCACCGGACACGTCGTGGACGTGCGGCTGACCAGGTGAGTGGGTAGGCAGCCATGCATGGGGGGATCGTTCAGGGGGAGAAACGCCCTGCTCATCGGGGTCGTGCTCGCGTCGTATCCGGCACTGGTGGGGGCCGCGCTGTACCCGCTTCCGTGGGTGTTCGTGGTCCTGGTGCCGGTGTCGTACGCCGCGGAGCTGGCCCTGCCGCGGCGGGCGGCCGAACGGCTCGGCCGGCTCCAGCTCGCGGCCACGCCGCGCTTCCTGATGCGCGAGATGGCGGCCGTGCTGCTGCTCGCCAGGACCGCGGGAGCCGAGTCGCCGTGGTTCGCCCTCCTCGCGGGCGGCCTGTTCCTGTTCCACTGGCTGCGTGCCGTCCAGAGCGCGCTGGCCACCTATCTGAACCGATGCCACAACCTGAAGCCGGTCGACACCAGGAACATCGACGTCACGTTCCCTCCCGCGCCGCCTGAGACGCTCGTCAACTGGCGCGGCGCACGCCTGCTCTACCTGGACGTGCTCCCCGTGGCGACGGCCGCGTTCGGCGCCCTGGCCGGCATGGACTGGCTCGGCGCGGCCGGTGTGGGGGCGGCGCTCGGGCTGGAGATCACCGCCCTGTTCGCCTTGTATCTCCATGTGGTGCGCGCCGCCCCTCTGGCCGACCGGCGGCGGGTCATCGCCTCGGTGGACGACGAGGTACGCGCCTACCGCCCCGAGGTGCTGCTCTACTTCTCCGGCCCGGCCGACTCGGCGTACCAGGCGACCATGTGGCTGGGCACGCTGGAGCGGATCAGCAGCCGGGTGCTGGTCGTGCTGCGGGAGCGCGACCTGCTGACCGCGCTGGGCCGCACGACCCTTCCGGTGCTGTGCATCCCCTCGGCCGTCGACATGATGAACTTCCGCGGCCTGGACACCGCGCGGGTCGCCCTGTTCGCGTCCAACGTCGGCAACAACATCCACATGCTTCGGATGCCCGGCGTCACCAGCGTCTTCATCGGGCACGGCGACAGCGACAAGGAGGCGTCCTTCAACCCGTTCACGAAGGTGTACGACGAGGTCTGGGTCGCCGGTCCCGCCGGGCGGGACCGCTATCGCCGCGCCCAGGTGGGGGTGCGGGACGAGGTCGTCGTGGAGGTCGGCCGGCCCCAGCTCCACGGGGTGCGGGCGAGCGGTCCCGGCCTGCCGTACCCGAGCGTCCTGTACGCACCGACCTGGGAGGGGTGGACGGACGATCTGTTCCACACCTCGGTCGTCGCGATGGGCCCCACCCTGGTCCGGAAGCTGCTCGCCCTCGGAGCGCGGGTGATCTACAAGCCGCACCCGCTCACCGGCCACCGTTCCGCGCTCGCGCGCGAGGCGCACGCCGCGATCATGCGGCTGCTGCGCGAGGCCGAGCCGGGGGCGGCGGCCCCGCCGCACCTCGCGGTGACGGGGGACGAGCCGCACCTGTACGAATGCTTCAACCAGGCCGACCTGCTGATCAGCGACATCTCCAGCGTGATCGCCGACTTCCTCGCCGGCGGCAAGCCGTACGCGGTCACGAACGTCGCGGGGCTGCCCGCGCACGAGTTCCGGGAGCGCTATCCGACCGCCGCGGCGGCGTACCTGATCGGCCCGGACTGCGGTGAGCTGCCCGGCGTCGTGTCACGGGTCCGCCCGGAGGAGGACGTCCTGGCGGGTGCGAGGCGCGAACTGAGGGCGTACCTGCTCGGCCCCGACCACCCGGACGCGCTCACCCGGTTCGACGACGCCGTCACCGCCGCCGGCGCCCTCGCCAGAGCCGGCGCGGGCGACGCGGGGAAAAGCCTCGCGACGGCCGGGGACGAGGTCGCCTAGTCTCCGCTAGTCTCCGCGGAGGTTCTGCGACAGGGCCGTCTGCCGCGCCGGGCGGGGCTTGCTGAGGCTCGGCGGACTGGTCAGGAAGCCGGTGCCCCAGGAGACGTGCATCGTGACGTAGACCAGCGGGAGCCTGAGCAACGCGGCGGCGGACAACCCGCGGCCGGTGAGCACGGAACCCGCCAGGATCGCCGCGAGGTAGACCCCGGGAACGAGCAGGCCGGGCCAGAAGAACGGCGAGACGACGATGCCGAGGAGCATGGCCAGCACCGCCGCCGGCGGCGCGAGGTAGCGCAGGTTGATCGTCCCCTGGTGGGTCCGGGAGACCACGCGCCGCCAGCGACCGTAGTGGAAGTACTGCTTGGCCAGCGCCCGCGCCTTCGGCCGGGGACGGTAGGACACCCGCATGCGCGGCTGGAAGAAGACCAGGCCGCCGGTCTCGCGGATGCGGTGGTTCATCTCCCAGTCCTGGGCACGCTGGAAGTGCTCGTCGTAGCCGCCGACCCGCTCCAACGCCGCACGGCGGAAGACGCCGAGGTAGACGGTGTCCGCGGGACCCGCCTGGCCGCCGGTGTGGAACCGGGCGTTGCCGACGCCGATCTTGGAGGTCATCGCGCACGCGACGGCCTGCTCGAACGGGGTGACGCCCTCGGCGGCCATGATGCCGCCGACGTTGTCGGCGCCCGTCTGCTCGAGCGTCTCGACGGCGGTGGCGAGGTAGTCGGGCGGGAGCATCGCGTGCCCGTCCACCCTGGCGATGATCGGATTTCGGGACGCGGCGATGGCCGCGTTCAGGGCGTTGGGGGTGCGACCCGTGGGGTTCGGCACGACGACGACGCGCGGATCCGCCGCGGCGATCGCGTCGGCGACCTCCTGCGTGCGATCGCGTGACGGGCCGATGCTGAGGACGACCTCGATGGGGCCCTCGTACTGCTGGGCGAGGACCTGCCGTACGGCTTCCGCCAGGTGCCGCTCCTCATTGAGCACCGGCATGATCACCGAAATCGGCGGCCAGTCGCGCGCGGGCGACGGGCTCTTTTGTGGCGAGTCGGGGAAGGGCTTCATGGCCTGGCTCACGCTACTGTACGTGGGGGCGAAGACGGCAACCGAAAGGTGACCCACGGATGCGTGGCGACCACGAGGAGGACTCCGGCGTCCACGTAGGGGGCGACGGCAACGGCGGTGTCAGACTCGCGGCGCAGCGGGCCAGACGCGGGCGCACCAGCCTCCGATCGCTGATCGTCTCCGGTTCGCTCTCGGGAGCGGTGTTGCTCGGCTCCGGCGCGCTGTGGGCGATTCCCAACTACGCCGCCAGCCAGATCAGGTCGGTCGACGCGGGCATCGACGAGTCGGTGCCCCAGGGCGCGATGAACATCCTCCTGGTCGGCCTGGACAAGCGCGACGACCTCACCCGGCAGCAGCAGAACCAGCTCCACCTGGGCCGCGAAGAGGGCCAGCGCACCGACACGATGATGGTGATCCACCTCTCGGAGGACCACAGGAAGGTCACGGTCGTCAGCCTTCCCCGGGACACCTGGACCGAGATCCCCGGCCAGGGCATGCACAAGATCAACTCCGCGTACCAGTACGGCGGGGCGAAGCTCGCGGTGCGCGCGGTCCAGCAGGCCACCGGGCTCAAGATCAACCATTATGTCGAGGTCAACGTCCTCGGCTTCATCGACGTCGTGGAGTCCCTCGGCGGCGTCACCGTCTGCACGCCGGTCCCGATCAACGACCCGAAGACGAAGCTCGACCTCCAGTCCGGCACGTACAACCTCAACGGGGCGGACGCGCTCGCCTACGCGCGCACCCGGGCCACCGCGCGCTCCGACCTGGACCGGATCGATCGCCAGCAGCAGGTGATCTCCGCGCTCATGCAGAAGGCCCTGAGCGGCGGCACGCTCACCAACCCCGCCAAACTGACCGGCCTGGTCAACTCGGCACTCAAGACGCTGACCGTCGACGACGCCCTCAAGAAGGACGTCTTGGGCCTGGTCGGCCAGCTCAAGGACGTCTCGACGGACGACGTGTCGTTCGCGACCGTCCCCCTCTCCGACGTGAACTTCACGACTCCGACCAACGAGTCCGCCGTGCTGTGGGACAAGAAGGCCGCCCGCGAGCTGTTCCAGCGGATCGACTCCGACCAGCCACTGAGCGGGCCGACGGCCGCGGCCTCCCCCGCCGCCTCCGGGAAGGCCGCCGCCTCTCCCAAACCCAGCCCCTCCGCCTCCACGGCGCTGACCGTGCCGCCGGAGCGGATCGCGATCCGCGTGCTGAACGGCACGCTGATCACCGGCCTCGGCGCCAGGACCAAGACCGCGCTGATCGGGGCCGGCTTCATGGTGCCCGCCGCTCCGGGCGACACCGCCAACCGCGACTTCACCACCACCGTGATCCGGTACGCCAAGGGCCGCGAGGACTCGGCCCGCACGGTCGCCGCCGCGATTCCCGGCGCGGAGCTGCGCGAGGCGGATGTCCAGGGGATCGAGGTCGTCGTGGGCCAGAACCACAACACCGTCAAGAAGGTGAAGGTCACCGTCACCCCCTCCGCGGCACCCACGCCCTCGCCGTCCGCCAAGACCGCGACGGAGAACATCTGCAAGAAGTGATCACGTTGTCCGGGTGATCTGGGCGCGCGCTCGCTTGCACTGGTTCTCGACATTCCGTGCATGGAAAGATCACGAACGCCGAATATGCTCCGCGTCGTGCCGCTTACCGCCAAACCGGTCACACTTGTCGCCGAACCGGACGAGGCAGACGCGGGGCAGGGCCCGTGGGCTCCCCCTCGACGCTCGCGTCGGCTCGCGTCGGCTCGCGTCGGCTCGTGACGGCTCGTGACGGCCGTCCTCTCCGCCGTGGCTGTGGTGACGGGTGCCACGCTTTCCGGATGCTCGGGCCTGGCGCATTTGACCGGGCTGGACTGCATCGGCGATCCAGCGACCGGCGAATGGGGAGACCGAGCGCTGGAGGAACCGATCCTCCGTGGCCGCATGGTTAGCCCGCCGGTCGCGGGAGGTCGGTCGCGAGGCCGTTGAGCAGGCGTTCCAGTCCGTACTCGAACCGCTCCTCGATGTCGGCGTACGCGCGGCCGCCCTCGGTCGCCATCCTGGCGACCATGGGAAAGTCGCCGCTCGCGATGACGGCCATCATGAACGGCGCCTGGAGAGCCGTCCACCCCTTCAGGTCGAGGCCCGTGCGGCGCAACGCCTCGGCCTCGGCCAGCTCGCTCTGCACGAACCCGTTGACATAGGCGAAGACCGCCCCGATGAGCGTCAGCATCTCGTCGACGCCGAGGCCCAGGCCGTCCACCATGCGAAGGGACGCCTCCAGCAGCCGCAACCGGTTGGGGCTCGCCCCCTGGCGGCTCGCGGCCAGGGGCGCCAGCCACGGATGGCGCAGGACGGTCCGCCGGGCCTGCCGTGCCATCGCGCCGAGATCGGCCCGCCAGTTGCCGGAGAGGGCGGTCCCCTCCGGGAGGTAGTCAGCCACCACGGCGTCGACCATCAGCTCGATCACGTCGTCCTTGCCGGAGACGTAGCGGTACAGCGACATGGTGCCCGCGCCGATCTCCGCGGCAAGTCGCCGCATCGAGATCGCCTCCAGCCCCTCCGCGTCCGCGACCCGGATCGCCGCCTCGGTCAGCGCCGCCCGGCTGAAGCTCGGCTGCGGACCCCGGGAGGGGCGCTCAGGGCGCATCCACAGATTCTCCGGCACGTTCCATCGCCCCCATTGCGTACGCCGTACCTGGTTGAGTATGGTCGAAAAGTAAGTGAGTACGCAGTACCCAGTTTTGTGGACTACGAGGAGCGCCGGTGGCGATTCGCCTGGCAGACGACGTGTTCCGGGCTCCCGGAGTGGAGCTCTTCGACTTCCCGCCACTGTGGTCCGGTGCCCCGTTCTGGCTGACCAAACCGGTCGTGATGGCCGTGACCGGGGCGTTCCTGCTGTGCGCGCTCGCCTGGGCCGCCTTCGCCAAGCCCGCGCTGGTGCCACGGGGCATGCAGAACGCCGGAGAGATCGTCTATCTCTTCGTCCGCGACCAGGTGGCGCGGCCGTTCCTCGGCAAGGACGCCGACCGCTGGATGCCGGTGCTGCTGAGCCTGTTCTGCCTGATCCTGCTGTGGAACTTCATGGGAGTGATTCCGGGGATACAGTTCCCGATCAACTCCCACATCGCGTTCCCTATCGTGTTCGCGCTCGTCGCCTACGTGATCAAGATCTATCTCGGCATCAGGCACCAGGGCCTCGTCGGCTACTTCAGGAATCTGATGTTCCCGCCGGGATTGCCCAAGGCGCTGGCGCTCGTGCTGTACGCGCCGCTCGAACTGCTCTACACCTTCGTCACGGCGCCGTTCACGCACGCCGTACGGCTGTTCGCCAACATGTTCGCCGGGCACCTGCTCCTCGCGTTCTTCAGCGCGGCCGGTTTCTGGCTCCTGTACGAGCATCCGACCGTGGCCGGGGCGCCGGTGGGGCTGCTGAGCGTGGCCGTCGCGGTCGCCATGACCGGGTTCGAGATGTTCCTGCAGTTCCTCCAGGCGTTCCTGTTCACCATGCTCACCGCCATGTACATCGGCGGCGCCCTCCGCCCCGAACACTGAACGCGGAAGCGGTCGACGGACAGGTCCGATGACCACGTCTGATTGACGGCGAATCACAGACGATTCAGTGCTCGTGACCCTGCTCGTCCTGCGCCGGATCGACGCGGCCGCCCGGGTCACATCGGCGCCGCGGCGCACCGGGCTCTCATCCGCTACCTGATCTGGGCGCACCGGCCGGATGAGGCTCGCCGCTCCCCCGAAGTCGGATCCCGAGGCCCAGGCCGGTGAACACAAAACCGACTGACCGGAGCAGGAGAACCGGCATTACCGACGTCTGCCACACCGATCCGACCGGAGATTCCCCAGCTGATCACCGACGACCTTGTGTGGATATGCTGGCCGCGTCGGGAAGGTCGGCGCCTGGCATTCGTTCCCCCCGTTGCCGGCCACAAGGAGCGACTGATGGCACTCTCAGCGGCCGCCCGTTGGTCGGGAGCAGTTCTCGCCGTTCTCCTGGTGAGCGGCTGCTCGTCACCTCAGTTGGGCGATCGTGGCGGGCAGGAGGAAGCGTCTCCTGACAAGATCAGCGATGTCGACTACGTCGAGGTCTTTCGCAACGTCGACAATTTCCCCAACATCGCTCGCGTCTGCATCGAAGGCGTGGCCTTCGCCAGCACGTCGAGCGGGGTACGCGGTGAGAACGGTGTCGCCAATCCAGCGCTGCTGCGCGTCCCGGAGTGGGACGCCAAATGCACGAGTCACGCGAAGCCCGGACAAGGACCCACGGTGACTTCCACGCCGTCGCCCGGCTGACGCGTTCACGTCGGCCGCGAGCGTACGAACGACTCTCGATGAGAACGGGAGCCGGAGTGACCGGGTGGCGTCTTCGGGTCTCGCGTTCGCCGAGAAGAATGAACTGATCTCCACCCGCCGATCAGCCGATACGTCGCAGGTTACGAGATGTGACCATGACGCTCGCGCCCCGTATCGAAAAAGGTGTCGAGATACTCTTCCGGGTCGAGATCACTGTCTCGCAGGAGGGAGAAGATTTCCGTTCCCGAGCTGATCGTTTCATTGTCCAGATAATACGCCTGCGCCAGGCCAAGATATTCGAACGGACGGTCGTCGACATATTCTTCGGCCTCACGCTCCGCCATGGCTATGGCCTCGTCGAACGAATCGGCCCTCCAGAGGGTGAGGCGTTCCTCGTAGGTATCGTACGGCTGACGCCACCTGAAGACGCAGCGGACCGCATACCAACCCGTTTCAGGCGTCTCGTTCATGACGCAAGGATGCCAGACGCCGCCGCCCACCTCAACGGAGGTTGACGCACCCGTCGCCGCCGTCATTGTTTTCCCGGCCAATATATGCGTGCACTGACCTGTCCGGTCGAATTCTTGTCCGCCCATTTGGCCGGCACTTCACCACTGCTTGTTACGGTGGTGGCCGCCGAGTAGTAGCCCGCCCGAGGAGGATTCGCCGTGAACGGCCCGCATCTCTGATATCCGTCGCCGAGCTTGATGAGGCACTTGTGCGGCTCTCCCTTCGCGTTCTCCGCGTCCCTCCACCACGCCCACACGACGACTTCATTGGGATCATCCGGACTACCCGGTTCGACGTCGACATAGATCTCGAGACTGTCGCCTTCCCTGCGAATACAGGGGTTCACGAGCGCCCCTTCGATCAAAAGGTTGTCCTTGCCTCGGCATGCCGTCGGGATGCCAGGTTTCGGATTCTCCGGCGCGGCGGAAGAAGTATCCCCTCCCACCCCGGAAGGCCGCCCTTTGCCACCGGCACACTCGTCGACGACACGACAATAGACACCGACAGCCATCGTGCGGATTCCGAATACATCGTTGAACAGCGCGAGCACGGCGATTATCACGCTCAGGGTGGTCGCGGTGGGCAACCATCTCCGGCGACGGCGAACCGCTTCCCGACTACCCACTCCCGCCCTCCGCGAATCTCCGCAATACGCTTCGCTCAACGTACGGAACGGGTACAGGTCAGAGGAAGTTCCCGGTTCGTTCAGCAACGGTTCCGTCTGGGCGAAGCCCGCGGAGCGAGACGCCGCATTATTGCGATACGGGCCTACCGAAAATACATAACGCCATTCGTATTCCTCGATATAGGTCAGCGGTCAGAACCGGCTTCTTCCGAACCATGACACCGTGTCCTCCCCTCTGGCCGGACGCGGCGGTGACGGAGACCGTCTCAGCGATGGAGCCGCTCCAGCGGCCGGCGGCGTCCCGGTAGACCGCCGACGGCCGGACCCTCATGACTTCTCGGCACGCCCCCTACGCCGGGCCCGGCACTGGCCTCGAACCATCAAGCTCGAACCATCAAGGACGACACCGCGCGACCCGTCTCTTTGTCGTTACGATGCGAGAAAGCTTCAGATTGCGAGGTAAGAGTTGTCGGTCGGACAGAGTTCGCAGAGGCCGAGGCGAGACCTGCGGCTGTACGGGTGGATGCTCGTGCTGGCGGCGGTGGTCCTTCTCGCAGATCAGTCCTCCAAGTTCTGGGCGACCTCGGCACTCTCGGACGGCGAGCGCATCACGGTCATCCCGAACCTGATCCGGCTGCAACTGCTGTACAACCCTGGTGCCGCGTTCTCGATCGGCGTGGGCGCGACGTGGGTGTTCGCCCTGACGGCGGCTGTCGCGGTCGTCGGTTTGCTGTACGTCGGGCGGCGGCTGCGCTCGCCCGCCTGGACCGTCGTGCTGGGCGCGCTGCTGGGTGGCGCCACCTCCCACCTGCTTGATCGCCTTTTTCGTGCCCCCGGCTTCGCCCAGGGGCATGTCGTCGACTTCATCGACTATGGCGGCCTGTTCATCGGCAACGTCGCCGATATCGCTCTCACCGGGAGTTGCGTTCTGCTCGTGCTGCTCAGCCTGCGTGGCGTCCCCCTCGGGGATGTAGCCGACAAGGCACATTCTGACTCATAGCCGGACGCAGGTCCGGACTCACCGCGGCACGGGTGTCTTCGACGTACTCCCCTATAGCGGGAACAATGTCTTTGACGGCAACTTCATCCCCTTCGTGTTGATCTGAGCGAGACCGAAGGGAGTGGCCTGCCAGCGTCTAGACCACCCGCGCACCATCTCCCTGAACGCAAATCCTCTCCTTCCACGATTGGGCCACCGGCCAGGTTTTTTCCATCCCAATACGACATCACGCACTACTGCGTACCATTTTCCCATACTTGCAGAAATTGTGATTTTTGCAGTAGTACTGGGCATCCCCGCGGCGTTTGTGTGCGGTTCCGTCTTCTTCGCGGCCACCGAACGGAAGGCACGTGGGACAGATCGGAAGGTCACCGAGAAGTCCGAGCGCTCGCTATCGCCGAGTAGGTCAGGAGTCGCCGCAACCAGACGAAGATCCACTCGACCTGAACCAGCTGTCAGACACCGAGTTCATCACACAGGTCGACGTAGCGCTCAAGATGATCCGGGTTGCTCCGGAACTCGCCGAGACCGATCACGTCGAACTCATCCGCCGACGCGGAGGCCCGCACGCCAAGTGCGGCAAGCGCCTCGTTTATCGATGCCTGATCAGCTGTCAGTCTCCTTCTACCGGCGAACGCCACAGCCCACTGGTCGCCGATACCGCCGAAGTAATCCGTCTGAATGATCGCGAACCGCGGCTCGTCCGTGCCGGTCACCTCACGAACGAGGTCACACAGCACCGCCTCGTCCGGGAACGTGGCGGGGAGGCCGTCAGGCAGGTCGAGCTGTGCGCTACTGCCCCGTCTCGCGGCCCAGTAGGCCGAGAAGTAGTGATCGATCGGGAACACACTGATGTCGTCGTGCACGAGTTCGGCACGCAGTCCCACTGAGTGGCCGTGCCCGGCGTCAACCCGTCCGGCCACAACGAGAGCACAGATATGGTGTCCCACGCCCGAAGCCTAATCGGCGGTCGTGGATCGCGCCGCGCGCGGGTTGTGGCACGACAAGTACAGGCACCATGCCGGAGTCGAGGGCACCATGCGCCAGGCCATCGTGGTCACCTACGTGCGCGCCCGCCACCGTGACCACGTCTTGTCCGCTGCGGCGCTCAACCTCGTACGCCTGGTCGCCTGGTGGAAGGGGCATCTCCTGACCAGGGGCGCACCGGCCACCTCGCCCGCCTCGAACTCGCAGAACTCGCTGTCGCCGCCTGAGCTGGGTCAGTCAGGAGGGTCCCGACTTCCGATGCGGACCGGCACGGGTGCCGTACCGGCCCGCACAGTCGCTAGCCCCGCTTCAGGCAGATCACGAAGATGTGGCCGGAGACAGTGGCCGTGCCGGTGCCGGTCCTGCTCAGGCGGACCATCCAGCCCTGGCCGTCCTCGGGGGCCACGGGCTCGCTGGCGTAGACCTGAGCGTTGATGAGCTGCGGGAACGAGTACCCACCGCCGGTCACCACATCGCCGCCGTTGCAACCGATCGCCCCCGTGGCGGGCGCGTTGAAATCCATGCTCCTCCGGTAGGTCGAATAGACGGCGCCGGGGCCGGCCTCACCCTTGGGGCCCTGCGGGCCTTCGGGGCCGCGCTCACCCTTCGGACCGGCATCGCCCTTCGGACCAGCGTCACCCTTCGGACCGGCATCACCCTTCGGACCTCGGGGACCGGCGTCGCCCTTCGGGCCTTGATCGCCCCTGCCGCCCGTCGTCACGGTGCTGCCTCCGATCGTTATCCGCTCCTCGGTCCTGCGGCAGGCAGTCGACGCCTTCACGATGCGCGCGTACCGGGTCTTCTTGTGGACGCAGGCGTACACCTCGTTCGTCGCTGACGAGGCGGTGGCAACACCGCCGACAGCGAGGAGCGAGGCCGCAAGCGTTCCGGCACTGATGATGGTGAGCGTGCGCCCACCGCGAATCTTCATAGTCATGGCTACCTTTCAGGAAAGTCACTTACGCGAAGAGGGACGGAGTCGCGACGGCCGAACGGTCGCGGACGCCGCCGGAAACGGCTCAGCACCTCGCGGCGATCGCTGAGTCCGGGAACGCGATGCCGGAGCGGCATGGTGTGGATCTCATTGCCGACGTGCCCTTGTCGAGGAGGGGGTAGGACCGCCGAAGACCAGGGGGTCGTAGCCGTCGCCGGCGAACCCTGTGTTCTTCACGGCAGGCAGGCCTGTACGGGTCCGGTCCGGCCTCCGGCCGGGATCGACCGTATGGTCGTCGCCGCTTCCATGGGCAGAGATGATGGCGTGCGTCCTTGCGAGCGACTTGTGAGTCCTTGTAGCAGAATGGCGCTCGGCGAGGGCCGGATGGATGATCAGTAACGACCTCGTCGCCTCCGAGCGGCCTTCCATGAGCGTCGATCGCGGCTCTGGTCATCGGACTTCCCGTACTCGCCGCAGCGATCGCGGCCCTCGCCGGCCCCGGTCGGCTCACCCGGTCGGACCTCACGCCGACGCCCTCGGCTTCTGCCAAGCCGCGGTTGGCTCCTCCGACATAGAGGGCGTTGCGGGTTGTCGAGGTCCCGGTCCCCGCGCAGGTACGCCGCTTGACCCGGTTGACTTCCCTCCGCGAGCGCACGATCGGCTCATACATCGAGCTGAGATCGAGATATGTGTTCCCAAACGGACTGTCCAGAGTGCCAGCGACGTAGAGTTGCGCTTTTCTCACGCAAACGATCAAGTGGCATCAATTCACCATGAAAGCCGTAGCTGAGTACTTATACTTCGCCTTATGGATCGCAGTGGCGCCAGCCGGGGGCGGCGCTCTCGAGACGGGGCACTTTCCCGCGAAC
This sequence comes from Microtetraspora sp. AC03309, assembly GCF_020826795.1. Classification (NCBI taxonomy): domain Bacteria; kingdom Bacillati; phylum Actinomycetota; class Actinomycetes; order Streptosporangiales; family Streptosporangiaceae; genus Microtetraspora; species Microtetraspora sp. AC03309. Next base: position 23,292 of record NZ_JADDIL010000023.1, read on the forward strand.
CCAGCCTTCACCAACTGCGGTTGTTTTTGGTGCTGGCCGAAGAACTCCATTTCGGCCGTGCCGCTCAGCGTCTGTTTCTGACACAGCCGGCGCTGAGCCAACAGATCCGGGCACTGGAGGACCGGCTGGATATCAGCCTGGTGCAGCGCTCCTCCCGTCGTGTGGATCTCACCGCCGCCGGCCGGGCTCTGGTATCCGAAGCGCGTGGCGTCGTGGCGGCCATGGACCGCTTTCGAAAGATGGCCGCCACCCGCGCTCGGCAAGTGCGGGGCCACCTGAGGATCGGCGCCATAGGCGGTGAGGCCTTCATGCCTTACGTGAACGCCATCCTCGCCGAACTCTCCGCCCGGCACCCTGGTATCACGGTGGAGATCCGCTCCCTGGACTTCGTCGAGCAAACCTACGTCCTGCACCACAGAGAGGTCGACGCCGCGTTCCTCCGGCCCCCTCTGCCGCCCGGGGTACGGAGCCTGCACCTGGCGACAGGGTCCCGCGTCGCCTGTCTGCCCGCCGACGACCCACTGGTGGCTCAGGCTCCGCTGACCTTGGCCCAGTTGTCCGACCACGTGGTGGTCGATGTCCCGATCCCGGAATTGCGGGAGTGGTGGGACTACTGGACGGTCAACCCCCGCCCCGACGGCAGGCCCGTACGCTACGGCCCCGTGGCCGGGGACATGGACGCGCTGCTGTCGGCCGTCGCCCGAGGCCAGGCCATCGCCTTCCTGCCCACCGAGGCGCGCCACGACTACAGCCGCCGTGGCGTCGCGTACGTCGATGTCACGGATCTGCCCCTCTCGACGTCGGCCCTGGCCTGGCTTTCCGACCATGACCACTCCCCTGTCGCCGCTCTGCTTCAAGCGGCACGCGCCGTGATAGAGCGCGACTGAAAGGGCTCGACGTCACACATGTGGCCGAAGGCGGCGCCTGACGAAACACCGTTGGGTCCCCTGGGTCATCTCGGACGATCCGCAGGCGGAGCCGCGCCGCCAATCGCTGTCTGAACGGGTTCAGCGCCGGCTTCTTCTTCCGGGTCCGGCGGCGGCGACGCTCGGCGCTCAGCGGCCTCACCAGGAACTCGACGGTCTCGCGGCGCATGTCCAAGATGGCGCCGTAAGTGATTTCGGTGGGTGCGCGGAGCCCTCTCAGTTCGACCACACACAGTCACGATCCGTTGCCTGTTCACCGGTCACCCCGACGGCGTGGTGGCCGGCGAGGATGCGCGTAGGCCGGTTGCCGCGCTCCCGCGCCACTATTTGCATTCATAACGAATAGTTTATCGATCTCACCGTCTTACTTATGGCTGGAATCTGGCACCTTTCGCCAGGGCGTGAGATTGTTCCGACAGGGCACCCGATGGCGATTTTACCAACGGAACCAAGTCGGGGAAGGAGAAGATTGCGCAGCGAAATCGCCAATTTCGTCGTCGCGGCTTTCCCGCCACACTTCCAACGGCCCTCGCCCGTACCCGCCTCTGCTAACACCGGCGAAACCGTTCCCCAGGGCCACATCGCCCGATTACGAAGTCGCGTACACCATCGAGAACGAGGAGATTCATGTCCAGGTCAAGAGTCATGGCTGGTCTGCTGGCCGGCATCGTCACCGTGGTCGTCGCTGCCACGGGCACGGGCCAGGCGATGGCCAAGTCCGCCCCGGGACAGGAACCGGTCGCCTCGCACGGCCTTGACGCAGCGGACGAGGCGTTGCTCCACCGGCCTGCCCGCTCAGACGAAGAACTGCGCAGGCAGATCGCGCTGCAGTTGAAGATCGCCCCTGGGGGCCGGCAAACCGCTCGCAATGAGGTTACGTATGGCGATGGAACGTTCGTCGTCACCTACGCCCTTCCCCAGCAAGATGCCTCGACGGTGAGTCCGCTATCAGCGGCGGCCGTGGCCGACTGTCCGTCCGGCTGGTTCTGCTTCTACGACGGGGACAACTACGTATATCCCCGAGGGAAACTCAGTGACCGCGGCTGGCAGGACCTCGCTACATATGGCTGGAGCGACCGTACAAACTCGGTTCACAACAACACGAACACCTTGGTGCAATTCATCCAGCACTTGGACTACGGCGATCCCGCGAACGGCCACGGCTATGACTACAACATCTTCGGGGTTTCGGCTGGAAATCAGACTTCCCATGTGAGCCCTTCCGACGCGGCGGACCACGTGTACCGGTACTGATCGCTCGGCGGCGCGCCGGGCGGGCCGGGCGGCCGGTCGACGCCGCAGTGCCGGCACGAGCACCTCCGTGATCCCACCGGCCACGCCTCGCCCGGGCGTGGCCGGTTCTCGCCTTCAGGTGGCAGGTTTGTGGGCGCTGAGCGGTTCTGCCAGGGCAGCCGACGGGCGATGCACTCATCGTCGGCTGTGGATCAGGAAGACCGGATACCGGCTCGCGATCCCCTCGAACTCCGACAGCGGTGCCCGCCGGTCTACGGGGATGTGAGGCCGCGCGCCGGGAGCGACGGCGAGATAGCGACGTAGCACGGGAGCCCGTCGCTCCACCGGAATCTCTTCCAGCATGACCGCCTCACGGCCACGCCGGTGCAGGATGGCGTGCCCATCTGCGGCGCGGACGTTGCGCACCCAGTTCGCGTTCGGTCCGAGCATCGACACCAGGAAGCGCTCCCCGTCATGGTCCGCGACGGCGACCGGCACCGATATCGGCCGTCCTGTACTCCTCCCGACCACCTCCAAGGTCACCGCGTTTCGTGGGAAGAAGACTCCCGATGCGTACAGCAGTGCGTCAACGCGGTTCATCGCCCGCATGAACGCCCCGGGCCGACCACCTTCGTACAGCTTGCGCTTGAGCCCACCGAAGTACCCGACCAACGACTGGATGATCCGGTTCATTGCGACCCTCCGGGAGCGGTCGCAGTGAGCGATTCCCTTGCGATGACGTCCTGGCTCAGTCGACGATCCGCCACATGCGGCGGTCGCCCGTCTCTTGCTTCGACGGCGACGGGCTGCCGGTTCAGCCGACGCAACAGCCGATATCTCGGAAGGATCACGACTCCGGGTTTCTGCGGACACCGTTCGCGGGTGGGCCTGAGGTCACGCATTCGGTCATGCCTGCGATGTCGGCTGCGATGTCGACTGCGATCTCTTCCATAGCAGCGCGACCGCCAGGAGTCCTGCCAGGCACGGCAGCATCCCGACCCAACCGAGCAATGGCGGCAGGCCGGTGTCCCCAGAGGTGTCCCTCACGAGCAGGTCGAACAGGGCGATGCCCAGGCCGAGCGCGCACACCAGGGTCACGACGCCGCGGGCCCACCGCTTGCCCGTCCTGGCCGCCCAGATGGCGCAGAACCAACAAATGACGCCGAGTGCCCCGACAACCGACAGGCAGACAAGCCACGTCATGACGGCGGCGTCGATGCGCCCCTGCGGGAAGGTGGGATAGCCGGCCCGGATGTGGCCGGCCAGCACGTTGCCGGTGGCGAGGTCGATCCACGGGACGATCATCGCGACGACGGTGAGCCCGAGGCCCGCGTACATCGCGCCGATGGCTGATCGCGCATGTCGGGTCTTTGTCATCGAACTGTCTCCTTCGAAGTCGACCGCACATGCCGGGCAAACCTGGCGGAATCGGGTGCTCGCTCCGCCGCTCTGCCCGTGACGCTGGACTGGTCGGGCGCAGGATCGTGGATGTGATACCTACACCGTAAGTATTACCTATGATGGAGAATATAGACCTACGATGTAGGTTGAGCAAGGCGCGGAGAGGGTGGCGAGTGGCGAAACGTACGCAGGGCAAACCGGCCGGACTGAGCCGCCAGCGGATTGCCGCCGCGGCAGTGGACCTCGTCGATCGCCAGGGTCTGGAATCATTCGGGGTGCGGCGCCTGGCGTCCGAGCTCGGCGTCGATCCGATGTCGATCTACAACCACATCAAGGGCAAGGCCGCGCTGCTGGACGCCGTCTCCGAAGCCGTCCTGACAGAGGTCTCGGCCACCTCCGCGCAGTGGCCGGACGACTGGACGGCCATCGCGCGCACGATGGCCCGTGGATATCGGGACATGGCGATGCGCCATCCCCGCATCTTCCCGTTGCTGGCGACCCGAGCGCAGACCTCAGCGGTGGCCCTTGAGGCGCTCGAGCGGCTGACAGCGGCGATGCGTCGCGCCGAGATCCCCGACCAGACGATCGCGGACGCCCCCCTCGTTCTCTTTGGATTCCTCAACGGGTACCTGCTCGCCACCGTGAGCGCGGATCCCGATGGGACCGGCGACCCCGCAACGGGCGCGGCCCCACCGGCGTTCGATCCGACCCTGTATCCGACCCTGTCCGCCCTGGCTCCCCTGCAAGCGGGGTTCGGTGGTGAGGCCGAGTTCGAGCGGATGCTGGAAACGGTCGTGGCCGGCATCGCCGAGGGTGCGACCAGACCGCGGGCGGCGCGTTCAGGGCGAGGGTCCCGGGGCGTCACGGCCGCGAGGCCGACAAGCGACGGAACAGTGATCGTTTAGCGTCGGACAAGTTCGTTCGGGCGCGACCGCCTGTTCCGCCCGCGCGCCAATTCCCAAGAGCGCGGTTGGAGGATCGTCGGTGTCCGGCGCGACGTCGTGTGCGGCCCCTATGCGCCCCACGAACTTTGTCGTCCTGACGTGGGAGCATGACTTCATGGCGACATCGAAACAGCCGGTGACGGTCCCGACGGACGCCAGCGTCGACGACTTCCTGGCCGCGGTCCCCGACGAACGCCGGCGGGCCGACGCGGAGCGCCTCCGCACGATTCTGCGCGAGGTGACCGGCGAGCCCGCGGTGATGTGGGGCCCGAGCATCGTCGGCTTCGGCAGCTACCGCTACACCTACGAGAGCGGGCGCACGGGCGACTGGCCCCTGGCTGCCTTCTCGCCGCGCAAGCAGCAACTCGTCGTCTACCTGGTGGGCGGGTTCGAGGAGCGGCACGCATCGGTGCTCGCCCGGCTCGGTCCACACAAAACCGGAAAGGGATGCCTCTACCTGAAACGGCTCGGCGAGGTCGACGAGAGCGCGCTGCGCGAGCTCATCGACCGCACGGTGCGGGTACATAAGGGCGTCGACCGGGCCAACCAACGCCGAGGATAACGGGGAGCCCATAAAACGTTGCGCCTCCACATGATGTCCGGCTCCCACGACCGCGCCCGGAAGGCCATCGATGACCGTCTGTTCCGGCCGCGCGGCGTCTCTCACGGAACAGGGACGGAACAGTGATCGTTTAGAGGCCTTGTCCGGACACAGGAAACCCCGCCTCCCGGATACGGGAAGCGGGGTTTCCGCACGTCAGGGGTTACTTCAACAGCTGGCGGGCCATGACCATGCGCTGGATCTGGTTGGTGCCCTCGTAGATCTGGGTGATCTTGGCGTCGCGCATCATGCGCTCGACCGGGTACTCGCGCGTGTAGCCGTAGCCGCCGAGAAGCTGGACGGCGTCGGTGGTGATCTCCATGGCGGCGTCGGAGGCGGCGCACTTGGCCGCGCTGGAGAAGAACGTCAGGTCCTTGACCGGCGTGCCGTGCATGGCGAGCTCGGACTTCGCGGCGGCGGCGTAGGTGAGCTGCCTGGCGGCCTCCAGCTTCATCGCCATGTCAGCGATCATGAACTGGAGCCCCTGGAACTCGGCGATCGGCTTGCCGAACTGCTTGCGCTCCTTGACGTACCCGATGGCGTAGTCGAGCGCGCCCTGCGCGATGCCGAGCGCCTGGGCGGCGATCGTGACGCGGGTGTGGTCGAGGGTGGCGAGCGCGGTCTTGAAACCGGTGCCGGGCGCGCCGATCATGCGGGACTCAGGGATGCGCACGTTCTCCAGGATGACCTGCCGGGTGGGCGAGCCCTTGATGCCGAGCTTCTTCTCCTTGGCGCCGAAGGACACCCCCTCGTCGGCCTTCTCGACCACGAACGCGGAGATGCCGCGCGCGCCGGCCGACGGGTCGGTCACCGCCATGACCGTGTAGTACTCCGACACCCCGGCGTTGGTGATCCACATCTTGGTGCCGTTGAGCACGTAGTGGTCGCCGTCCTTGACCGCGCGGGTCTTCATTGCGGCCGCGTCGGAGCCGGCCTCGGGCTCGCTCAGCGCGTACGAGAACATCGCCTCGCCGCGGGCGACGGGCGGGAGGTAACGCCGCTTGAGCTCGTCGGACGCGGACAGCAGCAGCGGGACCGTGCCCAGCTTGTTGACGGCGGGGATGAGCGAGGACGAGGCACAGGCGCGCGCCACCTCCTCGATCACGATGACGGCGGCGAGCGCGTCGGCCCCGGCCCCGCCGTACTCCTCGGGAACGTGCACGGCATGGAATTCGGCGGCGACGAGGTCCTTGTAGACCTCCCACGGGAACTCCTCGTTCTCGTCCGCCTCCGCGGCACGCGGCGCGATCTTCTCGTCGGCGAGGGCCCGGATGGCCTCGCGGAGCATCTGGTGCTCCTCAGATGGCTGGTACAGCTCCGCGTCCACGGTTTATCCTCCTTTGTGGCATCTTGTGCATCACTATAAGACACTGAGTGCCAACCGAGAAGGCGCTCTTACCCGAAAGGACGGGTCACGCGTGCCGGTTCGACGTGACGTACGGCGAAGCCTTACCGCCGCCGCCCTCGACCTGTTCCTCGCCCAGGGCTTCGACGAGACGACGGTGGACCAGATCGCCGAGGCCGCGGGTGTGGCGAGGCGCACCTTCTTCCGGCACTTCCGGGTGAAGGAAGACGCCATCTTCCCCGACCACGACGCCATGCTGCGGGAGATCGTCGCGCATCTGGAGGCGGCGTCCCCGCTGATCTCACCGCTGACGACCGTCACGGAGGCGGCGCTGATGGTCGTCGACACCTACGCCGAGGATCCGGAGACGTCGGTCAAGCGCTACGAGCTGACCCGGCGCGTCTCGTCCCTGAGGGAACACGAGATCGCGGCGACCAGCCGCTACCAGCGGGCGTTCGCGGCCTTCCTCAACGAGCGCGACGGCGCCGAGGAGCCCCGGCGGCTGCGCCACGAGGTGATCGCGGCGGCCATCGTGACCACCCACAACCATGTGCTGCGCGGCTGGCTTCGCGGCGGCGGGACGGGCGACGTGCGAACCCGGACCGCCGAGGCGCTGTCCGGCGTCCTGGCGGGCCTGGAACCCTGGTTGGACGATCACGATCGACCTGCCGACAACCAGGACGAGGTGCTGATCGTGGTGACCCGCCGCCGCACGCCCCTGTGGAAGATCGCCCAGGAGATCGAGTCCGCCAGGTGACCTCCAGATGTCCTTACAGGAAAGGGATTGTGGACATCAGGTGCGCCTACCAGCGGCCCGACCGTTGTTTGGTGAGGTGCTGACTGGGGCAGTTGACTGGCCCGATACCATGCGCACACCCCGTACAAACAGGTAGATGGGAGCATGGCCGTGCCGTACCGCCTGACAGTGCTCGGGACCGGATACCTGGGAGCCACCCATGCGGCGTGCATGGCCGAGCTGGGCTTCGAGGTGCTCGGCCTCGACGTCGATCCCGGCAAGATCGAGCGCCTCCAGCGCGGCGAGCTGCCCATCCACGAACCCGGCCTTGAGGAACTGCTCCAGCGCAACCTCGCCGCCGGCCGGCTCAGGTTCACGACCTCCTACCAGGAGGCGGCCGAGTTCGGTGACGTCCACTTCGTCTGCGTCGGCACGCCGCAGAAGAAGGGCGAGTACGCCGCGGACGTGTCCTACCTCGACGCCGTCGTGGAGTCCCTCGCCCCTTTTCTCGACCGCGAGTGCCTGGTCGTGGGCAAGTCCACCGTCCCCGTCGGCACCGCCGAGCGGCTCGCCGAGAAGCTGATCCGACTCTCGCCCGCCGGGTCGCAGGTCGAGCTGGCGTGGAACCCCGAGTTCCTGCGTGAGGGCTTCGCCGTGCAGGACACCCTCAAGCCCGACCGGATCGTGATGGGTGTGGCCTCCGAGCGCGCCGAGAAGGTGCTGCGGGACGTCTACACGCCGCTCGGCGACATCCCGGTGGTCGTGACCGACTACCCGACGGCCGAGCTGGTCAAGTCGGCGGCGAACGCCTTCCTCGCCACCAAGATCTCTTTCATCAACGCGATGGCCGAGGTGTGCGAGGCGTCCCACGCGGACGTCAAGCAGCTCTCCCTGGCCCTGTCGTTCGACGAGCGGATCGGCGGGAAGTTCCTCAACCCCGGCCTCGGCTTCGGCGGCGGGTGCCTGCCGAAGGACATCCGGGCGTTCATGGCGCGCGCGGGGGAGCTCGGCGCCGACCAGGCGCTGACGTTCCTGCGCGAGGTCGACGCCATCAACATGCGTAGGCGGGCCCGCATGGTCGACCTCGCGCGCGGCCTCGTCGGCGGCTCGTTCCACGGCTGCACGGTGGGCGTCCTCGGCGCGGCGTTCAAGCCCAACTCCGACGACATCCGGGACTCCCCCGCTCTGGACGTGGCGGTGACGATCAGCCAGGCGGGCGGGCAGGTGACGGTGTACGACCCTGTCGCGCTCGAGAACGCGCGCCGGGCGCACCCCGGGCTCGGCTACGCGGAGAGCGCCACCGGCGCGGTCAGCGGCGCCGACGTCGTGCTGCTGCTGACCGAATGGCGGGAGTTCGTGGTGCTCGACCCCGAGGAGCTCGGTACGGCGGTGCGTACCCGGAACATCGTGGACGGCCGCAACGCACTCGACGCCGAGACCTGGCGGGCGGCCGGATGGAACTACCGCGCGCTCGGCCGCCCGTAGCCCGCTACTCGGCATAGTCGACGGCGACGCCAGCGCCAGCGGGACCTTCACCGACGTCAATCCGGAGACGCGCCCGCCCCGACCGGCCGGTACCGCCGATGGCCGGTACCGCCGCGATCGGGGCGGGCGTGCATCTGATGGCCACCGCCTTCGAGGAGGGCCGGGACCTGTCCTCGATGAGCGGCGTGCTGGCCGGCGCCGCCTACCGCCTGCCGCCGGCCTGGGGGCTGGGCCCCTGCCCGTAGCTAGCGCAGATGCCGGGCGAAGAACCCGGCCGCGTCCTCCCCTGCGAACTGCGGGACGCCGGTGTGCCCGCCCATGTTGGCGTGCAGCGATTTCTCTTTGGAGCCGAAGGCGTCGAACAGGTCCAGAGCCGCCTGCCGGTCGTTCCCTTCGTCGTCCCACTGCAGTAGGACGTGCAGCGGAATGGTGACCTGCCGGGCCTCCTCGAACATGGTGCGAGGCACGAAACTCCCGGCGAAGAGGCCGGCGGCCACGATGCGCGGCTCGACCACCGCAAGCCGGATGCCGATGGAGATCACTCCTCCGGAGTACCCGACCGGGCCACCGATCTCGGGCAGCGACAGGAGGGCATCCAGGGCAGCCTGCGATTCCGGGACCGCCTTGTCGACGAGCGGGAGGATGAGGGCGTCGATGATCTCGTCGCCGACCGGCTCGCCGGCCTCCATAGCCCGGCGCAGGTCGGCGCGAGCCTGCTCGGCGGCGGCCCAACGGGGCCGGTCACCGCTCCCGGGGAGCTCGATGGCGGCCGCGGCGAAGCCCTCCGCCGCAGAGTGCCGGGCCCGCGCCACCAGCCGGGGGTACATCTTGTGCAGTCCGAGCGGGGGGTGGCCGAGCAGGATCAGCGGGACCGGTGCGGATGCGGATGCGGGCGTCCACAGGATGCCGGGGATCTCGCCGAGGGTGAATTCGCGTTCGAGGACGCCGTCGTCGAGGCGCTGTTCAGAAGTGAATCGCATGGTCGTGCCTTTCGGGAGTGCTCTTGAACGGCGCTCCCGGACGACCTATCGCCCGACCGTGACCCCAGAAGAGGGGAGCACCCATGTCGATATTGCGTTCACGGGTACCACCTCCTCGTTCTCTGGCACGGCCTCCGAAAAATTAGCAGAGGTCGCCGTGGTCCGCCAACGGGTTTTTGCGGAGGCTCCGTAGCCGGACGCCACGGAGCCACTCGCCTGAAGGCAGGCTTCAGGCTCCGGGGCCCGCCGCGAAGGCGGTCACGCACAGCCAGCAAGATCCAACGGATTCACAGCCGCTCGCTTGACAAGCGCGGAGAAGGCGCCCAGGCGCCCCTCCGGCACACCACTCCATGCGCCGCGCCGACCGAGAGCCGGCCTCGGCCGGCGCGGCCGGCGCGGCCGGCGCGGCCGGCGCGGCCGGCGCCTCAGGAGAGGGAGCCCAGCTCTCTCGCCTCGGCGCGGAGCCGCTCCCCCTTGGCGTACGCCTGGGCCTTGAGGTTGGCCTGGAACTCCTCCATCCGCTCCCGCAGGGCGGGATCGGCGGCGGCGAGGATGCGTACGGCCAGCAGCCCGGCGTTGCGGGCGCCGCCGACGGCCACGGTGGCGACCGGAACCCCGGCCGGCATCTGGACGATCGACAGCAGCGAGTCCATGCCGTCGAGGTACTTCAGCGGCACCGGGACGCCGATCACCGGCAGCGGCGTGACCGACGCGAGCATCCCCGGCAGGTGCGCCGCGCCGCCGGCTCCCGCGATGATCACCTGCAGGCCGCGGGAGGCCGCATGCGTGCCGTACTCGATCATCTCGGCGGGCATCCGGTGCGCGGAGACGACGTCGGCCTCGAACGGCACGCCGAACTCCTGGAGCGCCTCGGCGGCCTGCCGCATGACCGGCCAGTCCGAGTCGCTTCCCATCACGATCCCGACGGGGGTCCCCACCTCAGACATCGATCGGTCCCCTCAGACAGTCGGCGGCGTGCCAGGCGCGGGCGCGTACCTCGTCGAGGTCGGTGCCGAGCGCGGTGACGTGCCCGATCTTCCGGCCGGGCCGTACGTCCTTGCCGTAAAAATGGATCTTGATGCCGGGGTCGTTCGCCATGACGTGCTCGTACCGGGCGAAGACGTCGGGATCGGGCCCGCCCAGCAGGTTGACCATGACGACGACGGGCGCGGTGGGCGACGGCGAGCCGAGCGGCAGGTCGAGGACGGCCCGCAGGTGCTGCTCGAACTGGGAGGTCCTGGCGCCCTCGATGGTCCAGTGACCGCTGTTGTGCGGGCGCATCGCCAACTCGTTGACGACCAGTCCGGACGTGGTGGCGAACATCTCGACGGCGAGCAGGCCGGTCACGCCGAGCTGCTGCGCGATGCGGAGGGCGACGCGCTGCGCCGCGGCGGCGTCCTCCGCGGCCAGGCCGGGGGCCGGGGCGATCACCTCGACGCAGATGCCGTCCTTCTGCACGGTTTCGACGACGGGATAGCTGACGCCCTGCCCGTGCGGCGATCTGGCGACCAGTACGGCCAGCTCCCGCTCGAACGGTACGAACGCCTCCGCGAGCAGCGGCACGCCGGAGTCGACGACCTCGCGCGCCTCGTCCGCCGACGCGCAGACCCAGACGCCCCGGCCGTCGTAACCGCCGCGCACGGCCTTCAGCACGACCGGCCAGCCGTGCTCCTCGCCGAACGCCTCGACGTCGGAGAGCTCGGACACGCGCGCCCAGGCCGGGCAGGGGGCGCCGATCTCCGTCAGCCGCTCCCGCATGACCGCCTTGTCCTGCGCGTGGACCAGCGCCTCCGCCCCCGGATGTACGGCGAGGCCGTCGTCGACGAGGGCCCGGATGTGCGCGGTCGGCACGTGCTCGTGGTCGAAGGTGACCGCGTCGCAACCTTTGGCGAAGTCGCTCAGGTCTCCCAGGTCACGGTAGTCACCGATGCGGGTGTCGACGATCACGCGGGCGGCGCTCTCGTCCCGGGAGTTCGCGAGGACCCGCAGCTCGACGCCGAGCGCGATCGCCGCCTGCTGCATCATCCTGGCGAGCTGTCCCGCTCCCACGACGCCGACAACCGGGCCGACGACCGGGCCGGGGGTTTGGGGCACGTTTGGGCTGTTCACGACATGCCAGCCTACCGATTCCACCGGACCGGGATTCCCCTGCCATGCCCTCCGCCCGGGACGCGGGACGCGTCCCGCCGCGGATCGCGGTCAGGAGGTGGTGATGTCCGCGAGAACCCGGCGCAGCCCGACCGTGGACAGCCCGCCGCTCGCCGACACCCGGGTGGCCAGGAAGAGCAGCTCTCCGCTGGTGACGCTGCCGGTGGGCCCCTGCCCGGTGAACGCGCGTACGGCGGCGGCGCCGTACCGGGGATGGGCGAGGGACGAGCGCCCGGCTCCGGGCTTCTGGGTGAGGACGAGCCGCAGCGTGTGGAAGACCAGCGCGCCTCCGTCGGGCAGCGGCAACGCGTACGCCGGCCCTTCCAGCCGGACGTCGGCGGACAGCCGGTCCCGCTGGGCTCGCGCGGGCCTCGCCGCCAACTCGCGCAGCAGGTCGCGCATGGGATCACCGGACGGGAGCCGGACCCCGCTCACCCCCGCCGGGTCGGTGAGGAACGCGAGCAGCCGGGTGGGCACCAGGCTGGCCCGGACCTGCGTGTCCCGGTCGGCTCCCGCGGCGACCGGCCCCTCCTCCAGCTCGGGGACCTCGCCGACGACCGGAATGGGGCCTGCGCCGAGCCGCCAGCGCCCGTCGGCCCGTACGAACACGAAGTAGGCGGGCCGCGGCGCCCGGGCGAGGGCCGCGAACCAGGGCCGCTCCCCGGGGTCCTCCGGCAGGTAGAACTCGACGTCCGTGTAGGCGTCCGCGGCGGGGACCGGCTGCCCCTTCCTGGCGGCCTGGCAGGCCCGGCCGGACAACACGCTCTCCGTCCACGCCGTCAGGAACTCGATCTTCGCGCAGTCCTGGTGCTTCCAGGCGTCCCTGAGGTCGGAGAGCCCCGCGAAAGCGGCGGTGGCGTCCTCGCGCGTGGCCGCCGCCGGTCGTGAGACGGTTTCACCGGGCCGCTCACCGACCGTGGCCGGGCTCCGGTCGCCGCATCCCGCCAGCAGTACGGATCCGAGGGCGACGACGGACACGACGGCGGGTGGTCGCATCAAGGGTCGGCGCGGCACGGCGGAGCCACCTTTCCAGTCACGCTTCCAGTCACGCTTCCAGTCACGCTTTCCGGTCACGCGTCAGTACGCGCTCACGATCCCCGAACCAGTCGGGAGAGTAGTGGGTCTCACTCGCCTTAACCCGAGATAGCCGGATATTTCATGAAACTTTCTTCCGTTTCTGGGAAGACCGGCCCTCCTTCCCAGGTAGTGGAGAGGGAGCGGGAGGACTGTGACCATCGGAACCCCCGGGACCGGTAGCCTGGGGAGAACGCAGTGCAGGCCGGGAAGGATCGAGCGAGTCGTGCAGCTTCTCCGAGGCGTCTACGAGCGGTTCGCCGCCATCCTCCATGAGCTGATCAAGTTCGGCCTGATCGGCGCGCTCGCGTTCGTCATCGACTTCGGCGGCGCGAGCCTGCTCCGCTTCGTGATCGAGCTGGGGCCGCTGACCTCCAAGACCATCGCGACCGTCGTCGCGGCCACGTTCGCCTACTTCGGCAACCGCTTCTGGACGTTCCGGCATCGGGAGCAGAGCGGCCTCGCCCGCGAGTACATCATGTTCTTCCTGCTCAACGCCGTCGGCCTGGCGATCTCGCTGGCCGTGATCGCGTTCGTCACGTACGCCCTGGGGCGGCACGACGCGGTCAGCTTCAGCGTCGCGCAGATCGTCGGGCTGGTGCTGGGCACGCTGTTCCGCTTCTGGTCCTACAAGAAGTGGGTGTTCCTCGCCGTGCCCGACACCCCCGTCTCGGTGGTGGAGACTCAGGCCGGGCCGCTCACCACGCGGTAACGCCCGTCGTCCTCGACGTGCCGCAGGAAGATCGCGAAGATCGCCGGCCGTCGTTTGATCAGCTCCAGCCGCCCGCCGTCCGCGGCGACGATCGACCGGGCGAGCGTCAGCCCGAGCCCGGTGCCTCCCGCTCCGCTCACGTTGCGTTCGAAGACCCTGGTGCCGAGCTCCTCGGGGATGCCCGGTCCCTGGTCCGCCACCTCGATGACGACCGATTTCTCCGTGCTCGTCGTGGTAATGGTGAGCGTGCCGCCGCCGTGCTGGAGGGAGTTCTCCAGGAGGGTCGAGATGGCCTGACTCAGCCCGCCCGTGGTGCCGAGCGCCCGTAGGCCACGGCTGCCCACCAGCTTGAGCGAGCGCTGCGCCCGCCGGAAGGCGGGCTCCCACTCGGTGACCTGCTGGTCCAGGATCTGGTCCACGTCGATCGGCTCGGCCTGGGAGTGCCGCTGCCGCCGCGCGGCGGCGAGCAGCTCGTCGATCACCGCGGTCAGACGCTCGACCTGCACGATCGCGGCCTCGCCCTCCTCGCGGACGATCGCGGGCTCGCCCGCCGCGGCGACGATCTCCTCCAGCCGCATGTTCAGGCCGGTGAGCGGTGTGCGCAGCTGGTGCGACGCGTCCGTCGCGAACTCGCGTTCCCTGCCGAGCAGCTCCGCGATGCGTACGGCACTGCGGTCCAACACCTCGGCGACCCGGTTCAACTCGGGGATGCCGTATCTGTGCCGGCTGGGCCGGGCGTCCCCTGAGCCGAGCCGCTCCGCGATCCTGGCGAGATCCTGGAGCGGCAGCGTCAGGCGTAACGAGGTCACGATGGCGAGCCCGACCGCCACGCCGAGCGCCGCGAGGACGAGCGCGACGATGAGCACCAGTCGCGCCCGGACGCCCTGCTGGACCTGCGCGGCGTCCCGGCTGATCCGGACGTAGCCGTTCTCCGACCGCGCTTCCGCGGTCAGTTGCCGGTGCGCCGGAGGTGCCGTGCCCGCCGCGATCGGCGCGGTCCCCTGCACGAACACCTGGATGTACCGGTCGGGATAGTTCTTCTCCAGCTGCTTGGGGTCGATGGATTGCTCCTGGCTTATGGAGTACTCGACCCCGATAAGCAGCCGGGTGGCCTCGGAATGCAGCTCCTGCGAGGCCTCGTCGTGGATCAGGCGGACGACGACCACGCCCAGGGGGACCCCGAGCAGCAGTACCGCGATGACCGCGACGAGCAGCATCGAGGAGAGCAGGCGCCGACGCACGTGCTAGTCCTTTCGCCCATATGGGCCTACTCGCGCTCGAATCGGAAGCCCACTCCCCTGACGGTCGTGATGTAACGCGGCTTGGCGGCGTCGTCCCCGAGCTTCCTGCGAAGCCAGGAGATGTGCATGTCCAGGGTCTTGGTGGACCCCCACCAGTTGGTGTCCCACACCTCCCGCATGATCTGCTCGCGGGTGACCACCTTGCCCGCGTCGCGCACGAGCACGCGCAGCAGGTCGAACTCCTTCGTGGTCAGGTGAAGCTCCTTGTCCCCCATCCAGGCGCGGCGGGAGTCGGCGTCGATCCTGACGCCCTGGACCACCGGGGTCTCGGAGGTACCGCGCCGCAGCAGTGCCCGTACACGGGCGAGCAGCTCGGCGAGGCGGAACGGTTTGGTCACATAGTCGTCGGCCCCGGCGTCGAGGCCCACGACGGTGTCGACTTCGTCGACGCGTGCGGTGAGAATCAGCACCGGTGTGCCGTGCCCTTCGGCGCGGATCCGGCGCGCGACCTCGAGGCCGTCCATCTCGGGCAGGCCAAGGTCGAGAACTATGAGGTCGACACCTCCCGACAGAGCCCTCTCCAGGGCCTGCGGGCCATCAGGGCTCACCTCTACCTGATAGCCCTCCCGGCGCAATGCGCGCGCGAGCGGCTCGGAAATCGAGGTGTCATCCTCGGCGAGAAGTACGCAGGTCATGAAGCGATCGTAGGACCTTAAGGGGTTGTTTCCCGGCCACAGCGCGCGGTTTGACTTGTCGTTGACCCATCAATTGACCTGGGCAAACACTGATAAATGGCCAATAGTCCGTACGCAAGGGTTCCAGCTTTTCGCCGTACCGCTCCACCGGCTGTACCCAGAACGGCGAATGGCGACACGCGGCGGCCACTCCTTCATCGCATGGGAAAGGGAGGCAAAAAAGAACGCCCGCCGAAAACGGCGGGCGTCAAATGTCCGGAAATTTCAGGAGGACGACGGAGGTTCGGCGTACCGCTGCAGATACAGCTTCTCCCCAAGGCTCTCGAAGAGCCCGAGCTCGGTCTCCAGGTAGTCGATGTGCTTCTCCTCGTCCTCGAGGATGTCCTCGAAGATGTTGGCCGAGGTGATGTCGCCGCGCTCACGCATGAACGCGATGCCTGACTTCAGACGCTTCACCACGCCGTACTCCAGCGCCAGGTCCGCCTGCAACTGCTCCTTGACGGTCTGCCCGATGTGCAGTGTGTTCAGCTTCTGGTAGTTGGGCAGCCCCTCCAGGAAGAGGATCCGGTCGGTGAGCCGCTCGGCGTGCTTCATCTCGTCGAAGGACTCGTGCCGGGTGTACTCGGCGAGCTTGGTGTATCCCCAGTTCTCCTGCATCTTGGCGTGCAGGAAGTACTGGTTGATCGCGGTGAGCTCGGAGGTGAGCTGCTCATTGAGCAGCGCGATGATTTCTTTGTCGCCCTGCATCAGGGGCCTCTCGATCTATGCGCTGGTGACGAGGTCGTCTGATCTCTTCAGCATGGCACAGATCTTCCGCACGCAGAGAGCGCAGTCCCCTCCGGCGCCCGTCATGTCGCGCACCTGGCGAGCGCTCTTGGCGCCGTCCGCGATGCAGTCGTGCACTTCGCTCTCGGTCACCGCACGACAGATGCAGACATACATGGCGGCCTCTCGGAGGGGATTAAGGTAAGGCACACCTAAGATAACCCACCAAGGTAAGGCTTGCCTATGTGAGGCGCCCCACATTCTCCCGTGCGGGGCGCCTCGGCGCGTCGCGGTGACGCGCGGCGGCCACAGGACGCTCTAGTCGATGTTCGGCGCCTCGGCGCCGATCGTGGTCGACTCGCCGTGACCGGTGTTCACGACGGTCTCCTCCGGCAGCGTCAGCAGCTTCTTCCTGATCGACTCGACGATGGTGTCGTGCGACGAGAACGACCGGCCGGTGGCACCCGGGCCGCCCTGGAAGAGCGTGTCCCCGGTGAAGACCACCCCCAGCTCGGGGGCGTACAGGCAGACCGCGCCGGGCGCGTGACCGGGCGTGTGCAGCACCCGCAGCTCCGGACCGCCGGTCTCGATGACCTGGCCGTCCTCAAGCGGCTGGTACGGCACCGCCGAGCCGTACTCCATCTCCCAGAGGACCTGGTCGGCGGGGTGGAGCAGGATCGGCGCCCCGGTGCGCTCGGAGAGCTCGGCGGCGGCGTTGATGTGGTCGTTGTGCGCGTGGGTGCAGACGATCGCCCGCAGCCGGCGCGACCCGACGGCCTCGGCGATGGCGGCGGCGTCATGGGCCGCGTCGATCACCACCACCTCGTCGTCGGAGCCGACCAGCCAGACGTTGTTGTCGACCTCCCACGTCCCGCCGTCCAGGGAGAACGTGCCCGATGTGATCAGGCGGGAGACAGTGCTCATCGATGGATCTCTTCTCGCGTAGCGGATTGCGCAGATTTCGCTGGGCTCGCAGGGTTCGCCGGTTCGGTCACCGGATCCGTCAGAGGAGCACGACCGAGCGCAGCACCTCTCCGCGGTGCATCTTGGCGAACGCCTCCTCGACCTGGTCCAGCCCGATCGTCTCAGAGACGAAACCGTCCAGGTTGAGCCGCCCCTGCAGGTAGAGATCGATCAGCATGGGGAAGTCCCGGCTCGGCAGGCAGTCGCCGTACCAGGAGGACTTGAGCGAGCCGCCACGGCCGAACACGTCGAGCAGCGGCAGGTCGAGCCGCATCTCGGGGGTCGGCACGCCGACCAGGACGACGGTCCCGGCGAGGTCGCGGGCGTAGAACGCCTGCTCGTAGGTCTCGGGTCGGCCGACCGCGTCGATCACGACGTCCGCGCCGTGGCCGTCGGTCAGCTCGCGGATCGCCTCGACGGCGTCGGTCTCGCGGGAGTTGACCGTGTGCGTGGCCCCGAAGTCGCGAGCCCAGGCGAGCTTGCGGTCGTCCACGTCCACCGCGATGACCTTGCCCGCTCCGGCGAGGCCCGCTCCGAGGACGGCCGCGTTCCCCACACCGCCGCAGCCGATGACGGCCACGGAGTCACCGCGGGTCACGCCGCCCGTGTTGATCGCGGCCCCCAGCCCGGCCATCACGCCGCACCCGAGCAGGCCGGCCACCGCCGGCTTGGCCTCGGGGTTCACCTTGGTGCACTGCCCGGCGGCGACCAGTGTCTTCTCCGCGAACGCGCCGATGCCGAGCGCCGGGCTCAGGACCGTTCCATCGGCGAGGGTCATCTTCTGCGCGGCGTTGTGCGTGTTGAAGCAGTACCACGGGCGTCCGCGCAGGCAGGCCCGGCACTGGCCGCACACGGCACGCCAGTTGAGGATGACGTAGTCACCGGGGGCGACGTCGGTCACGCCGGGGCCGACCGCCTCGACCACACCGGCCGCCTCGTGTCCCAGCAGGAACGGGAAGTCGTCGTTGATCCCGCCCTCGCGGTAGTGCAGGTCGGTGTGGCAGACGCCGCAGGCCTGGACGTTCACCACGGCCTCTCCC
Organism: Microtetraspora sp. AC03309; assembly: GCF_020826795.1. Classification (NCBI taxonomy): domain Bacteria; kingdom Bacillati; phylum Actinomycetota; class Actinomycetes; order Streptosporangiales; family Streptosporangiaceae; genus Microtetraspora; species Microtetraspora sp. AC03309. Next base: position 41,581 of record NZ_JADDIL010000023.1, read on the forward strand.
GGACCGGGATCGGGGACGTGGACGGTCTCCAGCGTCACCGGCTCGCCCTTGCCCCTTGCGATCACACCCTGGACCTCGTACGGCATATTCGCCCCTCATCTCAGATAAACGGGAAGGTTAGAGTTTTTCATGACACCTGGGCACGTCAAGCGCCCGTCCCCGTGGCGGAAGAGCTACGGCGAACGACGTACGGCTGGACGAGCCCCAGGCCACGAGCCGGTCGGCGGCGGATCCGCATCACCTCGACCCCCGCCGCGCCCTCCAGCCCCTGGGCCATCTCGCTGTCGGCGAGGATCGCCCCCGGCCGCGCGATGGCGGTCAACCGGGCCGCGAGGTTGACCGTGGTGCCGAACACGTCGCCCATCACCGGAAGCACCGGGCCGTAGGAGAGGCCGATCCGTACGTCGGGCCCCTCCGCGCCCCGCCCGATGGACCGCTTGAGCTCGTCGACCAGGTCGAGCGCGATCCGCGCCGCCGTCGCCGGGACGGGCGCGGTGAACAGCACCTCGTCGCCGAGGGTCTTGACGAGCCGCCCGCCGTGCGACGCGATGACGTCGGAGGTACGCGCCTCGAACCCCTCCACCAGATCGGCCAGGGCGAACTCGTCCAGTTGCCGGGAGAACGCCGTGAACGACACCAGGTCGGCGAACCCCACGGCCAGCGACATGCGCGACGCCGTCGGCCGCTCGTCCGCGAGCTCGGCGAGGGCGAGCAGGCGGCTCGCGGTGGCGGCGAGCTGCGCCCGCCACACGTGGACCAGCGTCTGCTCGAAGTCCGGCAGGAACTGGGCCGCGATGGTCATCGATCGGGCGAGGTCCTCGTCGCTCGGCCGCGTCTGCGGGTCGAGGACCGCGCCGATCATGATCTCCGCCTGCCACTCGGCGAGCCGCGACGTCGTACGGCCGAGCGCCCGCGCCATCCGGACGATCGCCCGCTCGTCCAGAAGGCCGGTGTCCAGCATGGCCTTGATCCGGCGCAGCGCGTCGACGTCGCCGTCGTTGAACGCCACCGCGTCGTCGGCGAGCGTGGCGAAGCCCAGCGCGCGCCAGATCCGGCCGGTGACGTCCTGCGGGAGGCCCGCCGCGGCGGCCACCTCGCGACGGGTGTAGCGGGGCGGCGAGCCGAGGAACAGTCGCCGGATGTCCTCAGCGGTGGGACGCCGTGTGGCCACCTTCCCCTCCTGCCGGCCTACTTGCCGTCGATGTTCCCGTCGGAGGCATCCTCCACCAGGCGGAACAGCTCCTGGCGGACCAGCTGGATCTTCGGGATGTCCAGATAGTCGATCTCGCCCTTCTCCGAGGCCGACTCGACCCGGAGCGTCCCGCATCCGAGGATCCGCTCGATGAACTTCTGGTCCGAGCTGACACTGTTGACCTTCGCCAACGGGATGTCGTCGTCCGACTTGTTCAGGATGCCGGTGCTGATGGCGAAACGGTGCGACGTCAAGGTGTACGACGTGGTCTTCCACCGCAGGTAGGGGATAAACGTCCACAATGTCAGGGCGACGACGGCGACCACGGCCACCGCGATCCTGGCGTACCCGGAATAGGTGTAGTCGTTGGGAATGAAGTAGATCGCGGCGCTGGAGACGGCCACGACGAGGACGAACGCGAGGAAGGGAACGATGAGCCGCTTCCAGTGAGGGTGAAACGAGTGCACGATGCGCTCGCCCTCAGTCAAATGGTGTTCAGGGAGACCCATGCGGCAAATCGTGGCACGTTCGCACCCCGCCGCGCGACGGTCACCGCCAAGGTGTCATACGGCCGGCCGTACGTGGACCACGTCACCCGCGCTCAGCGTGTGCTCCTCGCGGCCCGAGCGCACGAGCAGGCAGCCGGACGCGTCCACGCCGGTGGCGACCCCGGTCAGCGTCCGGTCGCCCGGCAGCTCCACCCTGACCTCCTGCCCGATCGTCGCGCACGAGGCGAGGTACGCGGCGCGCAGGCCGCAGGCGTCCGGATCGCCGCCCGCGGAGACCCACTCGCGGTAGTGCGTCTCGATCTCCCGGAGCACGGCGCGGAGCAGCGGGTCGCGGTCGACGCACGCGGCCTTCTCCACGGCCAGCGAGGTCGCCCGCTCGACGGGCAGCTCGTCCGGCCGCAAGGAGACGTTGAGCCCCATGCCCACGACGATGCCGCCCTCCACCCGCTCCGCGAGGATCCCGGCCAGCTTGCGCTCGCCGACGAGCATGTCGTTGGGCCACTTCAGCCGGACGTCCACCTCCGCCACGCGCCGTACCGCCGACGCGGCGGCGACACCGACCAGCAGCGGCAGCCAGCCCAGCCGGGCCGGGCGAGCCGCCGCGGCGCCGGGCCGGAACAGCATCGAGACGGCCAGCCCCGAGCGCGGCGGGGCCGACCACACGCGGCCGAGCCGTCCCCTGCCCGCGACCTGGGACTCGGCGACGAGGACAGCGCCCTCCGGAGCGCCGCCGCAGGCCTCCTCGGCGAGGTCGGCGTTCGTGGACCCCGTCTCCTCGACCACCGTGATCTCGGACCAGAGCGATCCGGGACGGATCAGGGCCTTTCGCAGCGCCTTCTCGGACAGCGGCGGCCGATCGAGGTCGGTGAAGGGCGAGTCCGGCATCTCTTCAGGCTATCGGCCTCGCCTCTCCCCCCGCCGCGGGGTCCCCGGAGGCCGGCCGGGCGTACCCTGAACACGCACCCGGGCACCGGAACGCGAGCCCTTCCGCACGATCGCGGTTTCCGCCCGTCCCCTCCGACCAGTGAAAATGAGATCGTGACCTTGCAATCGGGCGACAGCCGTACGACCCGCCCCGGACCGGTCACCAGGACCCGTGTCCGCCACGTGTCCGGCTCCGGCGTGCGGGACCGGCGGGACGACCTCGCCACCGAGGAGCCGCTGGAGATCCGGCTGACCGCCGGAGGCGAGAGCCGCACCATCGCGATCACGATGCGGACGCCGGGCGCGGACTTCGAGCTGGCCGCCGGGTTCCTGCACGGCGAGGGCGTCGTCGGGACCGGGGACATCGCGGCCATCGGCTACTGCACCGACGAGGACATCGAACCGGAGGCCCGCTACAACACCGTGACCGTCCGGCTGGCCGCCCAGACCCTGCCGGACATATCTCAGCTTGAGCGGCATTTCATGACGTCGAGCGCCTGCGGGGTCTGCGGTACGGCGAGCCTCGACGCGCTCCGCGGCCGTTGCGCGCCCCTCGCCGCCTCCCCGGACCTCACCGTCTCCGCCGAGGTCCTGTACGGACTGCCGTCCCGGCTCAGGGAGGCACAGGGTGTGTTCGGGCGCACCGGCGGGCTGCACGCGGCGGGCCTGTTCACACCCGACGGCACCCTGGTCGCGGCCCGCGAGGACGTGGGACGGCACAACGCCGTGGACAAGCTGGTCGGCTGGGCGCTGCTGGACCGCCGGCTGCCGCTGGGCGAGCACGTCCTGCTGGTCAGCGGGCGATCGAGCTACGAGATCATGCAGAAGGCCCTGACCGCGGGCGTCCAGGTCGTCTGCGCGGTCTCCGCGCCCTCGTCGCTCGCCGTCGACCTGGCCCGCGAGTTCGGCATGACCCTCGTCGGCTTCCTGCGCGACGAGCGGTTCAACGTCTACTCCGGCGCCGACCGGATCACCACCTAGCCCGTACGGCCGGGGCGGTGATCCGGGGCGAGGGCTCCGGGCTGACGGTCAGCCGGTGTTCTGCAGGCCGGCCGCCACGCCGTTCACGGAGAGCAGCAGCAGCGTGGAGAGGCGATCCCGCTCCCCCTCGGACAGGTCGCCGTCCGCGCGCAGCGCCGACAGCGCGCGGAGCTGGAGGTGGCTGAGCGCGTCCACGTAGGGGTCGCGCAGCTGCACCGCCCGGGACAGGACCCGGCGGTTCTCCAGCAGCCGGGAATGCCCGGTGATCTCAAGGACCAGCTTCCTGGTGAGGTCGTACTCCGTGAGCACCTGCTCGACGAAGTCCTCCCTGCCGCCCAGCGCGAGGTAGCGCGAGGCGATCGCCCGGTCGGTCTTGGCCAGCGACATCTCCACGTTGTCCAGCAGCGAGGCGAACAGCGGCCACTCCCGGTAGGCCGATCGCAGCTCGGCCAGTCCGCCGCCGGAGACGACCGCGGCCAGCCCGCTGCCCAGGCCGTACCAGCCGGGGAGGTTGACCCGGGTCTGGGCCCAGGCGAACACCCACGGGATGGCCCGCAGGTCGTCCAGGGACCGGGGCGCGCCGAGCCCGCGGCGGGCCGGACGCGACCCGAGCCGCAGCGAGCCGATCTCCTCAAGGGGGCTGACCAGCGCGAACCACTCGGCGAAGCCCGGCGCCTCGGTCAGCGCGCGATAGGCACTCTCCGACGCCGACGCCACCTGCTCGGCCAGCGTGCGGAACTTCGCCGCCGCGGCGGCCGTACGCGACTCGACCATGGGCGTGGAGGCGAGCAGGACGGCGTTGGTGACCTGCTCGATGTGGCGGCGGGCGATGGCGGAGTGCCCGTAGCGGGCGAAGATGACCTCGCCCTGCTCGGTGACCTTGAACCGACCCGCGACCGAACCCGGAGCCTGGGCGAGCACCGCCCGGTTGGCCGGGCCGCCGCCCCGGCCGAGGGCGCCGCCCCGGCCGTGGAAGAGCGTGAGGCGGACGTCGTTGGCCTCGGCCCACGCGGTCAGCGCGGCCTGCGCGTCGTACAGGCGCAGCGTCGCGGCGGCCGGGCCGAGTTCCTTGGCCGAGTCGGAGTATCCGAGCATGACCTCCAGCCTGCGGCCGTTGGCGGCGAGCCTCCGGCGTACCGGTTCGAGCTCGACCATGCCCGTGAGCACGTCGGACGAGTTGTCCAGGTCCTCACCCGACTCGAACAGCGGCACGACGTCCAGGACCGGGGCCCGGTCGCCGAGCGCGTGCCTGGCCAGCTCGTAGACGGCCGCGATGTCGTCGGCCGACCGGGTGAACGACACGACGTAGCGGGAGCAGGCGGTCACGCCGAACCGCTCCTGGATCCAGGCGATCGTCCGGATCGTGGCGAGGACCTCCTCGCCGCGCTCGGAGAGCGTGCCCGAGGCGATCTCCTCCAGGGTCGCCGCGTGGACCTGCGAGTGCTGGCGCACCTCCAGCTCGGCCAGGTGGAACCCGAAGGTCTCCACCTGCCAGATCAGGTGCTGCAGCTCGCCGTACGCCTGCCGTACGGCGCCGGCCCCGCGCAGGGACTCCTGTACGAGTCTGAGGTCGTCGAGCAGCTCGTCCGGCGAGCGGTAGGCCAGGTCCAGGTCGCGGCGCCGCGTGGCCGCGACGCGTGTGGCGACGTAGAGCAGCCACTGGCGGTGCGGCTCCTGCGGCGAGCGGGTGGCCATCTCCGACACCATGTCCGGGAAGTCGCCGGTGGCGCGGGCGAGCGCGGCCCGCAGTTCGGCCGACGGCGGCGTGTCCATGGCGCCCGCGGTCATCGTGCGGCCGATCCGGGTGGTGGCGTTCTCCAGCGCGGTGAGCACGTGCTCGGACTGGATCAGGACGGCCTCGCGGGTCACCTTGGACGTCACGTTCGGGTTGCCGTCGCGGTCGCCGCCGATCCAGCTTCCGTACCGGATGTACGCCTTGGCCAACGGCTGGCGCGTACCGGTGCCCGGTTCGAGCGCCGCGTCCAGCGAACGGTAGATCAGCGGCACGGTGCGGAAGAGCGTCTCGTCGAAGGCCGCCATGGCGGTGCGGACCTCGTCGAGCGGGTCCAGCTTCGTCGAGCGGAGCTGCGCGGTCCGCCAGAGCAGGTCGATCTCCTCCAGCAGCCGCCGGTGGGCCTCCTCGCGCTCGCCCGCTCCCCTGCCCGGGGCGTTGTACGCGTCGAGCCGGCCGCTGATCCGCTGGATCGCGGTGACGACGGCCCGCCGCCGCGCCTCTGTCGGGTGGGCGGTGAGCACGGGACGGTATTCCAGCCCGCCGACCAGGTCGGCGGGCCGCTCGTCACCGCGCAGTTCCTGCACGGCCTCCGCGAGCGACTCCCTGAGGGGGACGTCGTCCCGGTCCCGCTGCCGGAGGATGCGGATGCGGTAGTGCTCCTCGGCGAGGTTGGCCAGGTGGAAGTAGCAGGTGAACGCCCGCGCGATCTGCACCGCGCGGTCGATGGGCCACTCGGCGACGAGGGCGGCGACCTTGTCGGCCGTCGTGTCGCCGCGCCGTGCGCCGATCACCGCTTTGCGCAGGCGTTCGACGTCGGCGAGGAGGTCGGGACCGCCGTGTTCGGCGATCACCTGACCCAGGAGTCCACCCAGGAGACGGACGTCCGCACGGAGCTCATCAGGCATCTCCGTGACGGCACTGTGTCGTTCAGCAGGAGCGATGGCGGCCATGTTTCGAAGACTAGCGACTTGGGTCACAGCGTCGGATATCGGTCTCACCAATTGGACTAGACCACTTGTCTGGACCGCTCATCGGACCTTTCACCAGGCCTTATGCGGCCTCACCTGTCAGGTCGGGCGGGACACCGCCGCGATGATGTCCGGGAGGCGGTTGTTTCCGATCATGCCGCCGAGCCTGCGGCCGCCCCACGCGGCCAGGAACCCGTACGGCACGGCCAGCGCGCTCGCCCACGTGAGGCCGAACAGGACCGGCAGGAACACCGGAAGCGCGATCACGCTGGTGCCCAGCATCGCCCCGAACGAGCCGAGGAACGCCTCGCCGCCCTGTCCCGGGGCCGCCCCGCTGAAGGCGTTGAGCCGGTCGGGGAAGGTGTAGGGGAGGATCACGCTGGTCACCGCTCCCACACCGAGGCCGACCCCGAGCACGCCCCACGCGCTGAGCACGGCGGGCACGGCCCAGACCGGCTCGCCCGCGACGACGGACGAGACGACGGAGAGCACCAGCAGCAGCGGCACCGCGATGATGGCGACCGCCAGGTGCCGGCCGGCGAGGTCGGTGCGCACGTCGCGCTCCGTGGCGAACGCGACCGCGTTCATCCAGAGGGAACGGCCGTCGATGCCGTAGGCGTTGGCCGCCTGCATCCCGATCATCATCGCGGCCAGGCACGCCGGGCCGATCACGAACACGGGTCCGCTCCAGCCGTCCGGCCCGCGAAGCGAGAGCATGAGGACGCCGGTCACCGCGACCGATGTGAACCAGACGACCCGGCCGCGCGGCTCCCGCCTCGCGTACTTGAGCTCCTTGGCGACGACCGCGCCGAGCATCCCCCGCGGCAGGAGTCCGCCGAGGCGCGAACGGCGTACCGAGCCGCCGCTCTGGCTGGAGGAGTCGGGCGTGACGAGGGCCCTGCGCAGCGCGACGATCCACAACCAGGCGAGCACGGCGACCGTCAGCGCGACGATCACGAGCTCGCCGAGACCGGCGATCCCGCCGTCGACGATCGCGTGGGCCGCCATCCCGGGCGGTGCCCAGCGCAGCACCGAGGCGGCGGCGTCCACCATCTCCGCGGGGTCGCCGGAGAAGCCCTGGTTGGCGAGCAGCCCGGGGAGCTGGAACAGGAGGATGACGAGCACGGCGCCCACGGCGAGCGCGTCCCGCCCGCGGCGGCTGCGCAGCGAGGCGGACAGCGCGGTGGTGACGGCGCGGGAGGCGACCAGGCACAGGGAGAACTGCAGCACGACGGCGACGACGCCGATCAGCACGCCGCCCGGCTCGGAGGCGAGGCCGGCGACCGCGCCCGCGAGCACGATCAGCGAGGCGAGCGGCCAGGGCCCGGCCGCGGACGCGGCGAACAGGCCGGTCGCCATCTGCCGGGTGGTGAGCGGGAACAGCGCCAGCCGGGACGGGTCGAGCGTCTCGTCCAGGCCGAAGGCCAGCAACGGGACGAAGATCCACGCGATGGTGAACACCGTGAACGCCACGATCCCGATGTCCGCCGCGACGCCGGGGTCAGCCAGCCGCAGCAGGGCGAAAAGGGTGAACCCCACGATGGCGCAGGCGAGGGCGGCCAGGCTCGTGAAGACGAAGCCGACCTGCTTGATCGTGTCGCCGTGCAGGTTGCCCCGGATCAGCCGCAGCTTCAGACGGACGAAGAGCCCAACCACGACAGCCCCTCCTCCCCTCCGCCGCGCACGCCGACCAGGTCGAGGAACGCCTCGTTGAGAGTACGGCCGCGCCGGATGGAGTCGATGGGGCCCTGGGCCACGATGCTGCCCCGGCTCATCACGGAGACCCAGTCGCAGAGCCGCTCGACGAGGTCCATGACGTGGCTGGAGAAGACGACCGTGGAGCCGGACGAGGTGTATCGCTGGAGGACCTCGACCAGCGTGTTGGCCGAGACCGGGTCGACGCCCTCGAACGGCTCGTCGAGGAAGAGCACGTCGGGGTTGTGCAGCAGCGCGGCGGCCAGGCCGATCTTCTTGCGCATGCCGGTGGAGTAGTCGACGACCAGCTTGTCCTGTGCCTCGACCAGATCCATGACCCGGAGCAGCTCGTCGGCCCGGCGCTCGACCTCGTCTCGCGGGATGCCCCTGAGCTGGCCGTTGTACAGCAGGAGCTCCCGGCCGGAGAGCCGCTCGAACAGGCGCAGCCCCTCGGGGAGCACGCCGATGCGCGACTTGACCTTCACCGGATCGCTCCACACGCCGTGGCCGTTGATCTCGATCACGCCGGCGTCCGGCCGCAGCAGGCCGGTGACCATGCTGAGGGTGGTGGTCTTACCCGCGCCGTTGGGCCCGACCAGCCCGGCGAAGCTGCCCCTCGGCACGATGAGGTCGACGCCGGCGACGGCGATCTGCTGACCGAATCTCTTGAACAACCCTTGGGTGCGCACCGCCTCGGGCTTTCCCTCAACCATGCCGTCAACTCTGCCAGACGGCCCAGAGTCGCGGGCCTCCCCCGGCGCCTGGTTACCCTGCAGAACATGACCGCGGAACGGGTACCCGAGATCGATATCCACACGACCGCAGGCAAGATCGCCGACCTGGAGCGTCGCCGGCACGAGGCCGCCCACGCCGGTTCGGCCAGGGCGGTCGAGAGACAACACGCCAAGGGCAAGATGACCGCCAGGGAGCGGGTGCGCGCCCTGCTCGACGAGGACTCGTTCGTCGAGTTCGACACCATGGCCAGGCACCGGTCGACGAGCTTCGGCCTCGACCGCGAGCGGCCGTACGGCGACGGCGTGGTCACCGGCCACGGAACCGTCGACGGCCGCCCCGTGGCGGTGTTCGCGCAGGACTTCACGGTGTTCGGCGGCTCCCTGGGCGAGGTCTTCGGCGAGAAGATCGTCAAGGTCATGGACCACGCGCTCAAGACCGGCTGTCCGGTGGTCGGCATCAACGACTCGGGCGGCGCGCGGATCCAGGAGGGCGTCGTCTCCCTCGGCCTGTACGCCGAGATCTTCAAGCGCAACGTGCACGCGTCGGGCGTGATCCCGCAGATCTCCCTGATCATGGGCCCGTGCGCGGGTGGCGCGGTCTACTCCCCCGCCCTGACGGACTTCGTCCTGATGGTGCGGGAGAAGTCGCACATGTTCATCACCGGCCCGGACGTCATCAGGACCGTGACCGGCGAGGAGGTGACGTTCGAGGAACTCGGCGGCGCGCACGCGCACGGGTCGAAGTCCGGTGTCGCCCACTACGAGGCCGCGGACGAGGAGGACTGCCTGGATTTCGCCCGGGCGCTGCTGTCCTACCTGCCGTCCAACAACATGGACGACGCCCCGGTCCACGACGCCGACGCGCCGATGGAGGTCACCCCCGAGGACGTCGAACTCGACACCGTCATCCCCGACTCGGCGAACCAGCCGTACGACATGCGCTCGGTGGTCGAGCGCATCCTGGACGACGGCGAGTTCCTGGAGGTCCACGCGGGCTTCGCGCCGAACATCGTGGTGGGTTTCGGACGGGCCGAAGGGCGTTCCGTCGGCGTGGTCGCGAACCAGCCGATGAGTTTCGCCGGAACGCTGGACATCGCGGCATCCGAGAAAGCCGCACGTTTTGTCCGGACTTGCGATGCCTTCAATATTCCAGTCCTGACATTTGTTGATGTTCCTGGATTCCTACCAGGTACCGACCAGGAATGGAACGGAATCATCAGGCGCGGGGCGAAACTCCTCTACGCGTACGCGGAGGCCACGGTGCCGCTGGTCACGGTCATCACCCGCAAGGCGTACGGCGGGGCGTACGACGTCATGGGATCCAAGCATCTCGGCGCGGACGTCAACCTCGCCTGGCCCACGGCGCAGATCGCGGTGATGGGCGCCCAGGGGGCGGTCAACATCCTCTACCGGCGCGAACTGGCCGCCGCCGAGGACGCCGAGGCGGCGCGCGCCACGTTCGTCAGCGAGTACGAGGACATGCTGGCCAACCCCTATCTGGCGGCGGAACGCGGCTACGTGGACGCGGTGATCAGGCCGTCCGAAACCCGGATCCAGATCATCAGAGCTCTGCGCGCCCTCCGCAACAAGCGGGCGACGCTGCCGCCCAAGAAGCACGGGAACATCCCCCTGTGACGACGCCGGAGACGCCCCGCGTCGAGATCGTCCGCGGTGACCCGACCCCGGAGGAGGTCGCCGCGCTCGTGGCCGTCCTCCTCGCCGCGCGCGCCCACGAGTCCGTCTCCGGAGGAGGCGTTCCCGGGCCTTCCACCGAACCCGTACGTAAGAAATGGGCAAACCCCGCACATGGGATGCGGAGGGGACTCGCGCACGGTCCTGGGGCATGGCGTTCGCCCATGCTTCGGCATTAGATCAGCGGAACAGGGTGTCAACACGCTCAAGAGTTGGGAGTATCTAGAAAAGGGGGAGATATAGTCAGCCGATCATCTAGTGACGAGTCCTGGAGGACGACATGGCCATCCCGGACCTCACCGCACACAGCATGGCTGCCAAGTACGCGGTCCTCGTGGACGTCGGCTACCTTTACGCCGCGGCCGGCGAAGTCCTGCTGGGGGCGAAGGAGCGCAAGGAGTACCGCGTCGCCGCGGATGAGCTCATCCAGTCGCTGCAGAAGCACGCGATGGAGCGCATTCCCGGCGAGTTGCTCCGTGTCTATTGGTACGACGCCGCACGCGACCGGGTTCCGACGGTCGACCAGCGCGTGATCGCCCAGCTTCCCTGGGTGAAGGTACGGCTTGGCAACCTGAACGCTCGCGGCCAGCAGAAAGGCGTGGACGCCCAGATCCGCAGCGACCTGGAAGCCCTCGCCCGGCATCACGCCGTCAGCGACACCGTGCTGATCGCGGGTGACGAGGACATGGTTCCCGCCGTGGAGGCCGCGCAGGCGTACGGCGTCCGTGTGCATCTTTGGGGGGTGGAGCCGCCGTTCGGCACCAACCAGGCGGAGCGGCTGGTGTGGGAGTCGGACACTGTCGAGATTCTGAGCGCCGATTTCCTGCGTCCCTATTTCAACCGAGCGCCCGTCCCGGTTCCCGTCACGCCCGCGCCGTCCCCGGCGCAGGTCTTCGCCGGCCGCACCGTCAAGCCGATGCCGCCGAAGGCACCCGTCGGGCAGATCACCAAGCTGGGCCCCGGACGACCGCACGTCGAGGAGGTCGGCGAACATGTCGCGCAGAAGTGGATACTGACCCGCGGCCGCGACAACATCAGGGATCTGCTTCCCGGGCCCATCCTGCCGACCGTCATCGACACCGAACTGCTGATCGAGGCGGAGAAGGAGCTGGGCCACTCGCTGCGCCCCTATCCGGAGGCGAGGGTGTGGCTGCGCGACGGCTTCTGGGCCAGGGTCTACCGCGAGTTCGACCTCGGGGTCGGCATCTCCAGCAAGTGAGGGCCGGCCGGCGTGGTGAGGTCCGATTCCCGCCAGCAGGAGGGTCCGGGCAGGGCATAACGTCGAATACGTGAGCACGCGAGAGCTGGACTTCAACTCGTGCTACGTGGCGGTGTCCGCCCGCGACTCCCGGTTCGACGGGCGCTTCTACACGGCGGTCACCTCCACGGGCATCTACTGCCGCCCGGTGTGCCCGGCGCGCACCCCGGCCCGGAAGAACGTCCGTTTCTACCGGCACGCGGCCAGTGCCGAGGCCGCCGGATTCCGGCCCTGCCGCCGATGCCGCCCGGAGCTGAGCCCCGGCGCCCCCGGCTGGGACGTACGCGCGGACCTCGTCGGGCGGGCGCTGCGCCTGATCGGGGACGGCGAGGCCGACGACCACGGCGTCAGCGGCCTCGCGCGGCGGCTCAACGTGACAGAACGTCACCTCCACCGGCTGTTCGTCGCCGAGCTGGGGACCGGGCCGCTCGCCGTCGCCAGGACCAGGCGGTTGCTGCTGGCCAAGCAGCTCCTCACCGAGACCCACCTGCCGATCGCCGATGTCGCGTTCGCCGCGGGGTTCGGCAGCGTGCGCCAGTTCAACGCCGCCATGAAGGAGTCGTACGGCTTCGCCCCCGGAGACCTCAGGAAGGCCGCCGGGCCGGCGGGCGGCGCCGGCGGGCCGCTCCTCGCCGCGCACGGCCTGACCCTGCGGCTGCACTACCGCGGGCCCTACGACGCGGCGGCCCTGCTCCGCTTCCTCTCCGCCCGTGCGATCCCCGGCACCGAGTTCGTCACGGCCGACGCGATCGAGGACGCCACCTACAGCAGGGCGATCCCCGGCGGGTGGTTCACGCTGGCGCCCGCGCGGGACCACATCCGGCTCACCGTGCGTACCGGGGACACCCGGCAGCTGGCCAGGATCGTGGCGCGATGCCGCCGCCTGCTCGACCTGGACGCCGACCCCGAGGCCATCGCCTCGGTCCTCGGCGCGACGTCGCTCGAGCCGCTCGTCGCGGCGCGTCCCGGGCTGCGCGTGCCCGGCGCGTTCGACGGGTTCGAGCTGGCCGTACGCGCGGTCGTGGGGCAGCAGATCTCGGTCGCCGGAGCCCGGACGCTCCTCGGCCGCATCGCCGCCAGAGCCGGCACGGCCGTAACGGTGCCCGACGGCGAGGCCGCACCGGTCACCCTGCTCTTCCCCACGGCGGACCAACTCGCCGGAGCCGACCTGACCGGGCTCGGGCTGACCAACCGCCGCGTCGAGACGCTGCGCGCGGTCGCCGAGGCGGTCGCCGGCGGGCTGATCGACCTGGACGGAGCCGAGGACGTCCCGGAGACGGTGGCCAAGCTGCTCCGGATCCCGGGCATCGGACCGTGGACCACGAGCTACATCGCGCTGCGCGCCCTCGGCGACCCCGACGCGTGGCCCGGCGGCGACCTGGTGCTGAAGAAGACCATGCAGTGCCTGGGCATCCCTGCCGAACATGTCGAGCGGTGGCGGCCCTGGCGGGCCTACGCCGCGCTGCACCTGTGGAACGCCACCCCTGGAAAGACCGGACACAACGCCTGATAGGAGGGAGCGGCGAGCCCATGTGGCGGCCGCGATCACCATGATCACTACCCAGATCCTGCCCACTCCGGTGGGCCCGGTGACCGTCCTCGCCCATGACGGGGTCGTCGTGGCCGCCGGATTCAGCGCCGACCCGCAGGAGCAGTTCGTCCGGCTTCCCGCCGCGCTCCGGGCGCTGCCGCTGGTCGAGGGTGACCTCGGCGACATCGCGCAGGCCGTACGGGACTATCTGGACGGCGACCTCGACGCACTGGACCGCGTCCCCGTGGAGCAACCCGGAACGGAGACCCGGCAGCGGCTGTACACGGCGCTGCGCGGCGTGCGTGCCGGGACCACGGTGTCGTACGGCAGGCTGGCGGAGATGGCGGGGCTGCCCAGGACGGCGGCCCGGGCGGCGGGGTCGGCGTGCGCGCAGAACTTGATCGCGCCGTTCGTCCCATGTCACCGCGTTCTGCCCACGACGGGCGGGTTCGGCGGCTACTACTACGGCGTCCCGGTGAAGGAGTGGCTGCTCGCCCACGAAGGGCGCCGCCCGGCCCTTGTCACCCCGTGACGACGGACTGCACCTCTCCGACGGGGACGTCTCGGGTGACGGTGGCCCGGATCGGGTCGAACGGGAACGGCTGGCCTCCCTGGTCGTCGGTGCTGACGACCTGCCACACGGAGGTGACGGTGAGCGTGTAGACGTCGCGCGACTGGTCGATCGAGGCCCTGAGATAGCGGACGCCGCAGGTGAAGGTCCCGCCCTTGGTGTAGGGACGCCCGGCGGCTCCGCAGTTCTCGCGCACCTCGGCGCGGTCCGACGTGGTGCCCGGGTCGATCTCCACGTCCTTGGGAGTGGCGGTGACCGTGACGCTCATGAACCCCGGCAGGGTCGCGGTCACCGAGCGCGGCTCCTGCGTTCCGCCCTCCAACCAGATCCAGGTGGGCAGGTTGACGAAGCTCCTGGCGTCCGGGCTGAGCTTGACCTGCGGATCGGGCACGGTCAGCGCGGCCCTGGCGATCTGCCGGAGCTCGTCGGCGGTGATCCCGCCCGGGGGTGGGGCGGCCCCGTCCGGAACCCAGACGGCGGCGGCCAGCGCGGCCGAGCAGACCACCCCGTTCTGATCGCCGGCGTTGTACGCGGCACGCCACCAGCGGCCCGGTTGCCCCATTTTGTCGCGATATTTCTGGAGGAGATCATTCGTGTACTGCTGGCTGTTCGCGCTGGCGTCGGCGAGGTCGGGGTCGGCGCGGAACGCGTGGCGCAACGTCGCGTCCTCCTCACGCAGCATCTCCTCGGCGTTCTTGTACGGCTCGTACCAGCAGGGGCGCGGAATCCGGTAACCGTCGCCCTTCGCGCCCTTGCCGCCGAGGCCGTTGCCGGAGAGCACGATGGAGGAGTTCATCAGCCGTACCCCGGCGGTCTTGCCCTCCTGGAATCCCTCCGCGGTCGGCCGGCCCGGACCCGGCGTCGGCGCCATGACCAGGGACGCGAGCAGTGGCCCGAGCAGAGGTGTGAGCAGGGCGGCGATCGGTCTCATCGGGCACACTCCTTCGCGGGCGCGGCAGGGTAGGTGGCGATGCGGAACGTGTTGATCCGCCAGACACCGCCTTCGTCCCGGCCGACCACACCGACCCACAGGTAGACGGCCAACGGCGGCCGGGTCCAGTCCGGCTGGTTCGCGACGGGCTTCCCCACCGGGTCGGTCATCCGGATCCCCGACTCGTCCACGCAGCCGAGCACCCGTACGCCCATCCGGTCGCCGATCGTGACCTCGGAATCGACGCGCAGCGCGTACAGCCGGGCCACGCCGCGCGCCGACAGGTTCCGGTCGGAGAACCCGCGCAGGCGGGTCACGATGTCGCGGACGGCCGCCGGCTCCACCTTCGCGAGGTAGGAGGCGTCCTGCCCGCCGCTGACGACGGCCCGCCACAGAGCGGTGTAGCTCTCGGCGTACATGCGCAGCGCTCCGGCCACGCCGGGGTTCACTCCCGAGGGCCACTCGATCTCGACTCGCAGCCCGTCCCCGGCCGAGACCTCCTCGGTCCCCGGAGTGATCGGCGACCCCGCCGGGAGGGGGGTGGCGGACGGCGTCCCCCGTACGGCGTCGGCGGTACCCCGGCCGGTGGACCCGCCCGCGAGCGTGCCCGTGCCTCCGGGGGCGAAGATCGGTTCTCTCCCGGAGGATCCGCATCCCGCCGCGAGGAGGCCGCACAGCAGGGCGCACAGGACGCCGCCCCTCAGCACCGCGTCGCCCCGCACGGTTCTCGCCGCTCGCACGGTTCTCGCCGGTGACAGGGCTCTCGCCGGTGGCACGGTTCTCGCCCCTCGCGGGGCGCCCGCCGTCGCCGGTGGCCGGTCACGCGAGACGCGGGGTGCCGAGGCCCGGGGGGGCGCCCCGGCGCCAGTCCGGGAGCAGTTCATCGATCAGCGCCTCCGTCTCGGGAGCCATGCCGCCTCCGTGGGGATGGGACGCGGCCCTACGGTGCAGGCCGTCGACCACCGCACGCAGCCGCGCGGGATCGCCGGTGGCGTGCGCGGCCCGCAGCAGGTCGCGCCAGAGCCCCTCGTCGTCCGCCGCGAGGAGCAGGCCCGCCCGTGCCGCCGCGACCGCGGACATGGGCTCGCCCCGCGCCAGCCGCAGCTCGCAGAGGCGGTGGGCGGCGTCCGCCACGCTCGCCGTCACGTCGTACTCGAGCGAGTCGGCGGCGAGCCAGGCGTACCGGCCCGCCGGCCTGCCGCTCAGCAACGGCCCGCGCACCAGCCCGACGGCCTTCTCCAGCAGGAGGATCTCCGCCTCGGGGTGCTGATCACGGGATCTGCGGACCAGCTCCTGGAAGAGATGCCAGTCGCTCCTGATCTCGGGGCCGAGCCGCAGCCGTCCCGACTCGTCCGCGTGGACGTGCGGGCGGCCTTCCGCGTCGGCGCCGAGCCACTCCACCACACGCGCGATGGTCGCGTCGCGGACCACCGCCTGCACGCCGCGCGGCCACAACACGCCGCCGAGCACGACCGGATGCACCCCCGACGGATGCGCCGCCAGGTAGACGACCATCTCGTGGGCGAGCGCGGCCCGGCCCTCTTCCAGCCGGTTCACCGGGCTGATCTCGACCGGGCCGAGGATGCGGACCTCGATCGAGGGAGGCTCGTCCGGCACCCGCACCTCGGGTTCGGGCAGCGGCTCGCCGTCTGCGCGCTGTGCCGTACGGAACAGGTCGATGACGGCGGTGTAGTGGCGACGCGGCAGGAGCTGGGCGTCCACCTCGAACCCCAGAGCGTCGATCCTGGCCCGGCCTCCGTCGGTGATCTCCCAGGTCCAGGTCGCGTGCGGCATCCCTCCCGCCACGACGTATCCGGTGGCCGTGCGCGTCGCCTTGCCGAGCACCGCGAGGCGGCGCGCCTCGTCCTCGTCCGGGCGGATCGCCGAGAGCAGGTAGTGGGGCGTCCAGGCGGGATCGGCCACCCTGGAGTGGATCCGTCCGGTGAGGACGTCGCCGGTCTCACAGGCCGCGCGTTCCTCCAGCTCGGGTAGGACCTCGGCGAGGCTGCCCGCGACCCGGATCCGGTCGGGGGCGATCAGCGTCAGCTCCTCGCCGAACCCGACGAGGGTGAGCGTCATGTGGTCCGACCAGCGGTTGGTCGCCAGCTCGACGGCGAGCGCGGACATGGCGGCGACGGTGTTGGTGCCCTCCATGGCGACGATCCCCTGCGCCGCCTCCAGATCGACGAGCACCCTGCCGCCGTCCGCGGTCCCCAGGGAGACGAGGCCCGGGTACGGAGCTGGCACGCCGGCGAGGTCCCGCTCGTCGATCCGGCGCCCTTCATGCGCGTGGAGCCGCCACACCTGCCCGCCGTCGCACGCCTCCCAGGGCTCGGGCGCGTCCAGGTCCGCGGGGTGGATCCACAGGTCCAGGCCCCTGCTGGACAGGTGGACCGCGTAGATCGTCGGCGGGCGCCTGTCCCGGTCGGCGAGCAGCCTGCCCAGCAGGCGCAGCCCCAGGTCGAGCATGCGGCTGCCCGGCGCGTCGGCCCCGAGGCGGATCGCCACCTCGGCCCCGGCGGCGTCCCCTCTCGGCCGGACCACCCGCCGGCCGAACGCGCGCCGCCAGAGCTGCTCCCTGCGCCGCCGCCCCAGAATGGCGAGCAGCCCGGCCGCCGCCAGCGACGCCGCAGCGAGGTAGTCGGCGAGGTCCGGGCCGCCGTCCTCCCGCTGCCCGTGGGGCCCGGCCAGCGAGGGCTCGCCGTGCTGCGCCGCCGTCCTGTCGCCCCTGGCGGTCGTGTCCTGCGCCGAGGGGACCGGCGACGGCTCGGCCCCGGCGGTCTCGCGGTGGGGGCGTTCGGGCAGGGCGGGCAGCGGCATCTGGAAATCGTCGTTTCCCGACACCGGATCGCGGTTCTCGCCCCGCCCGGTGTCACGCCCGGTGTCACGGCCGGTGTCGCCTTCGTTGCCGAGGTCGTCGTCCAGGTCGCCACTGCTGTCCGTCGGCATCCGGGGATGGTGGTCCAGCGTGGTGGGCCGGTCCTCCTCCACCGGGACGATCAGGACGTTCCTCGCGTCGTCCGGCATGTCGAGGACCCAGCCCGGCCTGATCAGATCGGCCATCCGCAACCGGCTGCCGTCGGGCTGCTCCTTGTGCTGGTTGAGCCGGTAGATCTCGGGATAGCGGCGGCCGTCGCCGAGGCACTTGTCGGCGATCTCCCACAGGCTCTCGTGGTGGCGCCCGTGCGGCGGCTGCACGACGTAGACCTTCTTCACTTCGCGGGCCTGGAGCGGCGGGCGGTCCTCGGTCGTGGCCACGGGCGCGGACAGCGTCGCCGCCTGGGGACGGATCGACGGGCCGGTGCCGGCCCCGGTGACCGGCCCGATCACCGGAACGGCCACCGCCGCGGCGGCGAACAGCAGCAGCACGGCCGAGACGAGCCGGTTGGCGAGCGCCTGCGTGCCGCCGGACAGGGGGACCCGCGCCGGCATGCCCACCCGGCGGATCCCGGCGTACACCTCCACGATCACGCAGACGAGCAGCTGCAACCAGGCCAGCCACACCAGCAGGATGAGGATCGCGATGACCGTCTCCGGGCCGACGTTGCTCGTGAGCACGTCCATGTCCCGCAGCTCGGGCCGCAGCGGCGGCCCGGCCAGCCTGATCAGCGCGTACGGCACGCCGCCCACGAGGGCGACCAACGCCAGCAGGGCCGCTACCCCGGCGAAGACGTCGCGCGGTGTCCGCTTCGGCGGGATGCGCACCGGACGCCGGACGGCCCGGCGGCCCTGCCGGCGGTGCTGGTGCGCGGCGGTCTGCTGGAAGGTCGAGAAGGACGGCCGGTCACGGTCGGCGACCGGCGGCCGGGTGGAGCGCCCCTCGGACGGCGGCGCGGGATCGCGGGAGGGCGGCAGCGCCGGTGGCAGCGGTGCCCGCTGGCCGGGAGGGCGACCACCGCCGGGTGGACGGCCGCCACCGGGAGGACGGCCCGCGCCGCGGGGGCGCCGCGGCGAGCTCGAACCGCGCGGCCACGAGTTCCCTTCACCGGTCATGCGTCCCCCGCGTCCGGCCCTGCCGTGGCGGTGGCCGCCATCTCCGAGCCGCCGAATCCGAGCACCGACAGGAACACGGCGTTCCAGCGGACGCCGACCTCGACGGTCACCTCCGCCTGGCCGCCGCCGATCTCGCAGCGCTTCATCTGTACGTTCTGGTCGTCGTGGGCCGCCACGATCTCCCCCGCCCGGCCGCACACGGCGCCCTCGTCGGCGAGCAGCCGTACCTGGCCGTTGGCGCGCAGCGCCTCCACGTCGATCTGGTCGGCCGCGGCGCGGGCGCCCTGTTCCGCGACGTCGGCGGCCCGAAGCCGGGCGTTGATGGCCGCCCCGCCGTCGACGAGCAGCCCGGCGAGCAGGAAGACCGCCACGGAGAAGATGACCACGAAGACCGACATCGATCCCCGCTCACCCCGCGCCCGCGATCCCGCGACGCGTCTCTGGCGGCCTGACCGGCGCGTACGGCCGCGCCGCCCGTGCGGTTCGGTCAATCCACCCTCCGGAACTGCTCCAGCGGGACCACGGAGGTCCCCTTCATCCGCCGTGTCGTGCCGAAGCCGAGGAAGTCCAGGTTCAGCTCGCAGGTCACGGCGACCTGGACGACGCCGCCTTCCTTCCATTCGGTGCCCGACAGGCCGACCTCGGGAGCGCAGTCGCCGGAGAGCGCGGACTCGGCCGTCTCCGCCGCCGCCGACTCGGCCTCCGACCGGGTCCGCTGGACCGACGCCGCGCGGGCCGCGTCCCTGGCCGCGCCGTTGACCTCCCCCTGGGCCTCGACGACCCGGCCCGCCCCGACGAGGAACATGAGGAAGAGCAGGAAGACGGGCGCGAGCATCACGGTCTCGGCCGTCATCGACCCGCCGTCCCGCGACCGGGGGCGGAACGCCTCGGGAGGCGGACGCCGTACGGGACGGGTCACCGGCACAGGTCTCCGCGGCATCGGTCTCATTGGCATCGGTCTCATTGGCATCCGTCCGAACCGTCGTCGGGGCGGAAACACTCGATGGGGCCGCCGAAACTGGCGGTGATGGTGAACGTCATCTCGGGAAGCAGCGGCACCACCTGGACGGCGCTGCCGGTCACGTCGACGCCGCGCTGGTCACCGCGTTCCCAGGCCCGAGCCGTGGCGTTCCTGAGGATCTCGGGCCCGACCGCCCGCACGATCTGCTCGGCCTTCGCCTCGGCGTCGCCCTGCCAGCTCTCCGAGGTGCCGGCCGCGCGGGCGAGCCTGGCGCCTTCCCTGGCGGCGGCGTCGGCGACCTGCCTGCCGTGGAACCAGAGCGTGAGCTGGACGACCAGCAGCACCACGGCCAGGACGATCGGCATGAGCATGGCGAGTTCGATCACGGTCGCTCCACGGTCGCGCGCGGTCCGCGGCACCGTGGACCGGGCCGCTCGGGGCCGGATCCCTGCCGACCGGGTCACTCTGGGCCGCCGTCGAACTGACCTCCCCCGCCTCCCCCGCCGCCGGTGCCGCCACCGCCGCCGAAGTTGGAGGTGATGTCGGCTTCCTTCTGCGTGACCAGGTTCTTGATGAGGGTGGCCAGGCCGAGCGCGACTCCGGCGATGATCGCCGTGATGATCACCCACTCGACGGCCGAGGCCCCCTTGCTCGGCGCGTTACGCGCGCGGTCGATCCGCACATGGAGCATCGCGATCAAATAGGTGAGCATCTACGCCCCCAACATCTTCATGGCCGCCGGGAAACTGAGAAAGATCACGAAGCCGGCGCACAGCAGGAGCTGGGCGACGAGCATCGACTGGGATCGCTCCCCCGCCTTGCCCTCGACCTCGGCGAGCTCCCTCCGCCGGAGGGTCGCGGCACGCGCGGTGAGCGAGGAGCGGATCTTGGCGCCGTCGTCGGCGACCAGGCCGAGCGCGGCGGACAGGTCGCGCAGCTCGTCCACGTTGATCTCGTCGCCGAGCTGCCCGAGGGCCTGCCAGGGGGTGATGCCGACGATGCGGGCGTTGCCGAGCGCCTCGCGGATGCGTTCCATCGCCCAGTTGGCGCCCGCACCGGAGCTCCCGGTGGGGCTGCCGACGGCGACCGCCATCATCAGCGCTTCCGGGACGCCGCGTCCGCCCGCGAGGTTCATGGCGACGAGGTCGAGGAACGCGCCGACCGCGTGCCGGAAGTCGCGGCGGCGGACTGCCGCGTCGCGCCGGATCTGCATGTCGGGGAGGAGGAAGAAGACCGCGGAGACCGCCAGCGCGGACCAGAGCGGGATGTTCACCGACATGTCCCAGCCCATCAGCGCCAGCCAGCCGACCAGGAGGGGGAAGACCAGCAGCCCGCACGCCGCGAGCAGGACCTTCGTGGCGAGGAACCCCTCGAAGGACTTGCCGAGCAGCGCGAGGTCGGCTCGGATGGACCGGGCCTCCCATCCTCTGGCCGCGTAGAACCGCGCGAGCCGTACGCCGAGGTCGCGGCGGAACGCGCTGACCTGCTCGTCGGGGGCGATGAGCGGCGCCCTCGGCAGGTCGGCGCCCTCACGCGCCAGGTCGAGCGCCGTCAGCCGGGCGAACAGGCCGGGCCTCGGTGGGAACAGCGCGCGGAAGAGCAGGAAGAGGCCCAGGCCGAGTACGGCTCCCGCGAGCGCCGGCTCTGTCATCGTGTCCCTCCCGCCCGGAGCGCGGACTCGTCCGCGGCGTCGTCGCGCGGCTCGCCGCCCCTCGCCACCGGCCCGCCCGCTGCCGCGTACGGCGCGAGGATCCGGGCGGGCTTGTCGAAGCGGGCCAGCCGGCGCATCCACGCGAATCCGGCGCCGAACAACCCCGCGACCACGACGAGGACGGCCTGGCCGAGCACCGAGCCGTACTCCTCCACGTACGAACGGTTGAAGATCACCAGGATGGCGGCGAAGGCCAGTGCCGTGCCGACCACGATCTGCACGCTCTTGCGGGTGGATCGGCGCTCGGCCTCGACCCTGCGCCGCATGTCGAGCTCCTCGCGGGCGGAGACGGCCAGCGCGGACAGCACGTCACGCAGGCCGGGACCACGCAGCCGCGAGTTGAGGATCAACGCCGCGACGACGAGGTCGGCGGAGGGGTCGTCGAGCTCGTCGGCGAACATCCTCAGCCCGTCGGCCAGGGGCATGCGGGAGTGCAACCGGTCCACGAGCGCGAGCAGGTGCGGCCGGAGCATGGGCGCGGCCGCCCGGATGGACGAGGGGATGGCCTGTTCGAGCCCGGCGGCGCCGGCGATCGTGTCCCGCAGCGACTCGGTCCACGCGGCCAGCCCCTCCAGGCGCCGCATGGCCGCGCGCTCCTCTGACGCGCCGCCGGCCAGGCCGCGCCAGGCCAGGACGAGGAGGACGGCGCCGACCGCCATCACCGGCCATCCCGTCACCAGCAGGACGACGAACCCGGTGATCACTCCCATCGCGGTCCGGGTGGACAGCGTCCTGAGCAGCTCGCGCCGGCCGGACTTCCCGTCGGGGCCGGCGGGCCGGGGGCGCAGGCCGTACAGGGCGAGGGCGAGGAGGAACAGGCCGCCGCCCGTCACCGCGCCGGTCAGCAGCACCAGCGGATCGAACAAACCGGCGGGCATCAGCGCCACACCTCCTGTGCGGGGTCGTAGCCGTGCGCCGCCAGCTCGTCCAGGCAGGAGATCGGGGCGTGCGGGACGACGCGGTCGCCCGCGGCGATGAAGACCTCCGAGGACAGGACCCGCCCGTCGCAGCCCGTGACCTCGCGCACGCTGGACACGAAGCGCCGGAGCGTCCCGCCGCGGTGGTAGTCGTTGCGCTTCTCGATGAAGACCACGAAGTCGATCGCGCCCGCGATGAGCATGTGGGTCGCCTCGATGGGCAGCCGCTCGTCGGCCTGCAGGGCGTACGTCGCGATGCGGTTGAAGACCTCCATCGAGGAGTTGGCGTGGATCGTGGAGAGCGAGCCGTCGTTGCCCTGCGTCATCGCGTTGAGCATGGTGACGATCTCGTCGCCCAGGACCTCGCCGACGATGACCCGCGAGGGGTTCATCCGCAGGGAGCGCCGGACCAGCTCGGCCATGGTGATCTCGCCCTGCCCCTCGGAGTTCGGCAGGCGCTGCTCGAACGCCACCACGTTGGGGTGCAGCTCGGGGAACTGGTCGAGGCCGAGTTCGAGCGCGCGCTCGACCGTGATGAGCCGCTCTGCCACGGGGATCTCGTTGGCCAGCGCCCGCAGCAGCGTCGTCTTCCCCGCGTTGGTCGACCCCGCGATCATGATGTTCTTGCGCGCCGCGACCGCGGCCGCGAGGAAGCGGCCGAGCTCTGGGGCGAGTGTGCCGTTGCCCACCAGGTCGCTGAGGAACACCTTGCCCAGGCGGGCCCGGCGGATCGACACGGCGGGCCGTACGGTGACGTCCATGACGGCCGACAACCGGGAGCCGTCGGGCAGACGCAGGTCGAGCTGCGGGTTCGCGGTGTCGAACGGCCGGGACGACAGGCCGGAGTACGCCGCGAGGATCTGGATGAGCTCGATCAGCTCGTCGTCGGAGTCGGCGACGGGCTCGTGCGCGATCTCCTGCCCGTCGGCGTAGCTCACGAAGACCCGGTCGCAGCCGTTGATGTCGATGTTCTCGACCTCGGGGTCGTCCAGGAACGGCTGGAGACGGCCCACGCCGAACAGCGCGGCGTGGATGCCGGCGGCGAGCGCCTCCTCCTCGTCGACGGTGGGCGGGGTGCGGCCGACGCCGATCTCGCCCCTGGCGTACTCCTCCAGGACCTGCGCGATCAGCGCGCGGGCGAACTGCCGCTCGTCCTCTCCGGTCATCGGGGGGATGCCGCTCGCCTGGTCCAGCCGCCGCTGGTGGGCCAGCCGGTCGCCGACCTCCTGGCGGAACCGCTTCACCAGCGTGTGGTCGATGCCGCCCTGCTGCCCGCTCATCGTCGCGCTCCGCTCTGGTCGGCCCGCTGCCCGGCCGGCTCCTCGGGAGAGATCAGGGCGGCCAGCCGCCCGGCCAGCTCACGTGCGGTGCGGATCAGCAGGCTGCGGTCGAGCCGCCCGCCCCACTGGCCGCGCAGCAACTCGGCGCCCTTGGGGTCGTGCGCGAGCCCGGCCACGAACGCGACGTCCCAGGGCGCGACGATACGCCGGACCTCCTCGACGGACGCCCGGTAGGACCGGGGGTCGGCGATCACGACCACGACCGGGCGGCTGTCCAGCAGGGCCAGCCGCTCGCGCAGATGGGCGACGTGGTCGAGGCTCGGGCGGGTGAAGAGCACGACCTGGGCGGCCTCCGCGATCAGGTCGCCGATCTGGGCGTGCCCGCCGAGGCGGCCGCAGTCGGCCAGCACGTCGGCGTGCGGCAGCGTGGCCAGCGACCGGCCGAGGGGTCCCCACAGCCAGGTGAGCCCCCCGGCCTGCTCGCCGTGGGTCAGGCCGGTGAGCACGTCCAGGCCGCCGACGAGCTTCTGCGTGTGCTCGTAGATGTGGTCGGGGTGCAGCCCGCGCCTGGCGACCGCGCCAAGGCTGAGCAGGCCGCGGCCCGGGTTCAGCACGCCGCCGTCCTGAGCGGGCAGCCGGTAGGCGAGGTCGCCGCCGGACGGGTCGCATTCGGCCAGCAGCACCGGACGCGGCCACACCGCCCCGAGGGCGGTCGCCGCGGTGGTCACGCCGGGCGCCCCCTTGTCGGCGGCGAGCACGATGAGCGCCACGTCACCCGGCTCCGGGGAGCACGGCCAGCGCGATCTCGCCGCTGGAGGCGTACGCGGCGACGGTGGGTGAGATGGCCGTGTCGACGACCACCGAGACCAGCCCGCTGCCCGACCTGCCGGGGGCTCCGACGCTGTGGACGCGGGCGCCGGACGCGAGCACCCGCTGCTGGGCCGTCCCCTTGCCGCCCGCGGAAACGTAGATCACCTGGACGACGTCGCCCTTGCGCATGCCGACCGGCGCCTGCCCCGCCTTGAGCGCGAGGCCCACGATGGCCTTGCCGGGGCCGAGCTCCTCGCTCGACTTGGTGACCATCGCGCTGGTCAGCAGCGTGCCGGGCAGCAGGGTCACGGCGGCGTAGGTCGTCTCGACCTCGCTCCGGTATCGCCAGGGAACGTAGTCGATGCCGGTGTCGGCGATCTGGACCTCCTTGATGGCGGAGGCCGTGATGAGCTGGCCGGCGCCGACCTGCTGGACGATCCCGACGGCCGAGACGCGGTCGCCGCTGCGCAGGACGAGCAGCGTGGTGGCCAGCGCCCCACCCAGGATGAGGAGGACGGCGAGCGCCGCCAGCGCCGGCTTGCGCTCCCGTGGCGGCACGGGAAGCTTGCGCGACGCCGGTCCGGACAGCCCTGGCCGCTCGTTCGCGGGAGCGCGTCCGTCGGAGGCGGGCTTGTCGCTGATCCTCATGGGTGGGGGACTCCCAGGGATGATCGCTTCCGGTACTGAAATGAAGGGCCGATTAACGGCCGCGCCTTCATCCGCAGTATTGGTCAGTTCGAATTACAGAATTGACACCATTATGGACAACCACCCGCTGCCGTGTGGCCGGAAACCGGCCATCCATGCTTATCCGTTAGGAATACCGGTGTCAATGCCCGATTGATCGATGCTTGTTTACGATTATCGCTTTCCTGTGGTTGAATTGCGTGATAAGAAGCACTCTGTCCGCATAGATCACATCGTCCCCACCAGCCCGTCCATGCCCATCCATGCTGTATGGCGGAGTGGGCCCGCGTTTCCCGCGAACAAGGAGATAACCGGGGACAGCCCCGCTACCTTGTCTCGGCGAGAGCCCTTTCGCCGGGCGCGTCCCGGAGGGACACTCCCCGAAATGTGGTCGGGGGGCCGGTTCCACGGGGGCCGGCCGATCGGCACGCACCGAGTTCACACACCGAGTTCACGCCACGAGTTCCGGTCACGGCGAACCGCCTTTCCCCGTGAGGGCGGCCCTTGGGAGTCTGGGTATGCGGATCATGCTCACCGTGGTGGCCGAGCACGGCCATCGCGAGGTGATGGTCGAAGGAGACGAGTCCACCACGGTCGGCGCGCTGGCGGCCGCGCTCGCCGGCCCGGCCCGGCCCTCCAACGTCGTACGGCTGCCGCCCGCCAGGGCGCCGTACGACCTGGACAGGGGTCGGCGGCGCCGGGCGGCGGGCCCCAAGCTCTGGGTGGACGGGCGGCCCCTCGATCCGGAGGCGCTCGTCTTTGGGCTGATCCGCGACGGCGATCTCGTGGCGCTCGACGGGCAGGCGGCGTCGGCGACGATGGCCGAGGAGCCGGACGGCGTGGTCGAACTCCGGGTGGCGGGCGGCCCCGGGGCGGGTTCCGTCCACAGGCTCGGCCCGGGCCTCCACACGCTGGGCTCGGATCCGGGATGCGCGATCGCCGTGCCCGACCCGCGGATGCCGCCCCACGCGGCGACGGTCCGGGTCGCGCCCGGCGGGGTCACGGTCGAGCCGGCGCATCCGGCCGCGGGGCTGGAGCTGGACGGCGAGCGTGTACGCGAGGCGACACCCTGGGCACCCGGAGGCGCGGCGCGGCGGCCCGCCGGGAAGTCCGGGAAGTCCGGGAAGTCCGGCCGCAGAGTGGGACGCAGGTTCCGCGGAGTCCGCACGGCCCGGCGGGCCGGCGAAAGCCGCCGGGCGGCGGGGACCGGCCCGGACACGGGAACGCCCAAGGACGTGCGGCAGGTCCTCCTGTCCTGCGGCGGCTCGGTGTTCTCCATCGGCCTCGTCGAGCCGCCCGACGCCCACCTGGACGCGCTTCCCGACGGAGGGCTGGCCTACAACCGGCCGCCCCGGCTCCGCGCGCCCGAACGGCACCGGCGCGTCGAGGTGCCCGGCGAGCCCAAGCGGGGTGAGGGTGCCCGGCTCCAGCTGCTGGCCGCGCTGCTGCCCGCGGTGTTCGGTGTCGGCATGTTCGTGGCGTTCCGCCAGGTGTACTTCCTGCTGATCGCGCTGATGAGTCCGATGATCATGCTCGGGCAGTGGGCGAGCGACCGCAGGCACGGCAGGAAGAAGCACCGCCAGGCCGTCAAGGCGTACAGGGAGCGGTTCGCGGAGTTCGAGACCGAGGTGGCGCGGGCGCGCGACGAGGACGAGGCGGCCCGCAGGGACGCGGCCCCCGACCCGGCGGAGATCCTGCTGACCGCGACCGGCCCGCGCCGCCGCCTGTGGGAGCGGCGGCTGCACGACCCGGACGCCCTGCGGCTCCGTGTCGGGCTGGCCGATCTTCCCGCCGGCATCGCCTTCGCGCCGGAGCGAGGCACGCCAGCCGACACGGAGCTGCCCGAGCCGCCCCTCGCGCGGCACGTGCCGGTCGCGCTCGCGATGCGCAGGCTGGGCGTGGCGGGCGTGACCGGACCCAGAGCCGTCGCGGTCGGCACCGCCCGCTGGCTGGTCGGGCAGGCGGCCGCCCTGCACAGCCCGAGGGACCTGGCCGTCGTGGTGCTCTCCGCGCACGCGGACGCCGCCGAGCAGTGGGGGTGGGTGCGCTGGCTGCCGCACTGCGCCGCCGAGGGGGCGTCGGGAGGTGTGGCCCTCGGTTCCGGCTCCGTCGCCCTCGTCGGCGCCGATCCCGAGGCCGCCGCCCACCGGGTCGCCGATCTCGCCGCGCTCATCGGCGAGCGACTCGACCCGGCAGAACCCGCCCTGCCCGGCGCCGCCTCGTACGGCACGGCGCCGCTCGGCGGCCCGCTGTCCGGCGGGCCGGCGGGCTGGGGGGACCTCGGCCGCCCGGGGAACGCCCGGCCCGAGGAGGCGGCGGAACCCGCGTTCGCCGCCTACGACGAGCGGCCCTGTGACGTGCTGGTCGTCCTCGACGGCGCCCAGGTGCTGCGCGGCCTCCCCGGGATGCCCCAGGTGCTCAGGCAGGGACCCAGGGCCGGGGTCTACACGATCGCGATCGACGACGACGAGCGCCTCCTGCCGGAGGAGTGCGCGACGGTGGCGTCCTGCGAGCGTGACGGGTCGCTGCGGCTCCGCGGCGGCGGGCTGGACGCGATCGGGCCGATCCGGGGCGACCAGGTCTCGCCGTCGTGGTCCGAGCGGCTGGGCCGGGCGCTCGCCCCCCTGCGGGACGTGAGCAGGGACGACCAGGCGTCGGCGCTCCCGGAGTCGGTCCGGCTCCTCGACCTGATCAGCCCCGAGGGCATCGCGGGCCGGTGGAACGGATCGGGCCGCTCGGGCCGCTCGACCCGCGCGGTCATCGGCGTGAGCCCCGACGGGCCGTTCGAGATCGACATCAGCCGGGACGGGCCCCACGCCCTGATCGCCGGGACCACGGGCGCGGGCAAGTCGGAGCTCCTCCAGACGCTGATCTGCTCCCTGGCCGCCGCCAACCGTCCGGACGAGATGACGTTCGTACTCATCGACTACAAGGGCGGCGCGGCCTTCAAGGAGTGCGTACGGCTCCCGCACACCGTGGGGATGGTCACCGACCTGGACGGCCACCTCACCCAGCGGGCCCTGGCGTCGCTCGCGGCCGAGATCCGGCGCAGGGAACGGCTGCTCCTGTCCGCGGGAGCCAAGGACATCGAGGACTACCAGGGGTCGCGGACGGCCGGCGGGGAGCCGCTGCCCCGGCTGGTGCTGGTCATCGACGAGTTCGCCGCGATGGTGGCCGAGCTGCCCGACTTCATGGACGGCCTGGTCGACATCGCCAGGCGGGGCCGTTCGCTCGGCATCCACCTGGTGCTCGCCACCCAGCGGCCCGGCGGCGTGGTGACCGCGGACATCCAGGCGAACACGTCGCTTCGGATCGCGCTGCGGGTGACCGACGCCAGGGAGTCCGCCGACGTGATCGACGGCCCCGAGGCCGCGCACATCTCCAAGACGACGCCGGGACGCTGCTACGTGCGGTCCGGCTCCGGCCAGGCGGTCGCCGTACAGGCGGCGCGGATCGGCGGGCGCTCCCCGGACGGCCGTGACGGCGGGGTCGGCGGGCCCGGCGGGAACCCCCGGGTGATCGAGCTTCCGTGGCGGGCACTCGGCCACGCCCTGGCCACCTCCTCCACCTCGTCCGCCTCGTCCGCCTCGTCCGGCGGGGACGCGGCGGCGTCCGGGACGGACCTCGCGCTGCTCGTGGACGCGATCGACGCGGCGGCCAGGGGCATCGCCCGCCGCCCCAGTCCCTGGCTGCCGCCGCTCCCCGACGCGATCACACTGTCCCCGGAGCGGGGTGTGGACGGGAGGCCGCCGGTGCCGGGCGGCGGGCCGTCGTTGCCCTTCGGGCTCACCGATCTGCCGTGGAACCAGGCGAGGGGGCCGCTCGCCCTGGATCTGGAGCACGGCGGGCATCTGCTGATCGCCGGAACGGCGCGGAGCGGGCGTTCCACGGCCCTGCGGACGATCGCGGGGGCGGTCGCCGCCTGGGCTTCCCCTGAGGACGTCCACCTGCACGCCGTCGACTGCGGTTCCGGGGCGCTGATCCCGCTGGTCGGTCTGCCCCACTGCGGCGCCGTCGTCGCCCGCGACCAACTCGACCGGGTCGAACGGCTGCTGTCCCGGCTCCGCGCGGAGGTCGGCCGCCGCCAGCAGCTTCTCGCGGAGGCCGGGTACGCGTCCCTGGCGGAGGCCCGCGCCGCCTCCGGAGCCGGGCGAGCGGGAGACACCGGAAGAGCCGGAGACGTCGGGAACGCCGGGAACGCCGGGAACGCCGGGGACACGGCGGTCGGGCGGCTCCCGTGGCTGGTGCTCCTGCTGGACCGGTGGGAGGGCTACGTCGCCGCGTTCGAGAACTACGACTACGGGCGGCTGCTCGACCTGCTGTTGCAACTGCTGCGCGAGGGCCCGGCCGTGGGCCTGCGGGCGGTCGTCACCTCCGACAGGTCGGGGTTGCTCGGCCAGATCTCGACGGTGTTCGAGGAGCGGCTCATCCTGCGCCTGGCCGACCCCGCGGACTACGGGCTGGCGGGGCTGCCGGTGAAGGACCTGCCCTCCGTCCTGCCTCCCGGGCGGGCGCTGTCCGTCGGGGAGCACGGGCTGGTGGAGAGCCAGATCGCGCTGCTCGCCGACGATCCGTCCGGTCCCGCCCAGGTTGCCGCCCTCCAGGCGCTGGCCCGTACGGCTCCCGCCCGGTTCGGCGGCGACCCGGAGCGGAGGGGATCGTGGGCGTGGCGGTCGCCGCCGCCCCTGCGCGTGGACGCGCTCCCCGTCCGTGTCACGGCCGAGCAGGCGATGGACCTGGCCCCGTCGTTCGAGCCGCCCTCGCCCCTGTGGGCGCTGCTCGGCGTGGGAGGGGACGCGCTGGAGCCGCTGGGCCTGGACCTCCTCGCCCAGGGTCCGGCGGCGGTGATCGGCGGGCCGGCTCGGTCAGGACGGTCGTCGTGCCTGGTCACGGCCGCGTGGTCGCTGGTGCGGCGGGGCACGCCGGTCCTCGTGGTCACCCCCCGTCGCAGCCCGTTGCGCGAGATGGCGGGGGCGCCGGGAGTGCTGGCCGTACTGGACGGCAACGCCAGGGGCGTGGCCGGAGGCGAGTCCGACGGGTTCGGCGGGCTGCCGGGCGCGCAGGACCCGCGGGCGCTCCTGGACGGCAGGGAGGGGTATGTGGTGATCGTCGACGACGCTGAGCTGATCTCCCCCGACTCGCCGCTCGGGCTGGCGTTGGAGGAGATCCTGCGCACCGCGCGGGACGGCGATCACGGGCTGCTGATCGCGGGGGCCACGGGGGATCTGGCGACGGCCTATCGGGGGTTCACCGCCGAGGCCCGCAAGGCCAGGACCGGCCTGCTGCTGTCGGTGCAGAGCCCCGCGGACGGCGATCTCTTCAGCGTACGGCTGCCGCGCGGCGCGGCCGGGGGCCCACCGGGGCGGGGACTGCTGATCACGTCGGGGACCGCGACCCCGATCCAGGCCGCGGTCCACGGATAGCGGGACCGGGCCCCGGATCGGGAGCGGGACGAACGTCGGGTGCGGACGTATCGGGGACGGAGATGTCGGGACGAACCGTCCGGACGGGACCGGGGCCGAAGGATCGGCGGATTCGCGGGTAACGGTGGATCGGTTACCTGGTCGCGGACTCGATGTTGCCGCGGTAGGCGTTGATCACCCGGGACGCCTCGTTAAGCTCTTCGGACATGCGCTGGAAGGCCGACCGGTAGCTCTGCCATGCCTCGTTGAAACGCTGCGCGCCCGGCCCCGTCCAGGCGGTGCCGACCTTGGCCGCCTCACGGTCGAGACTGGCCATCGTGGCGCGAACCTGGTCGGCCTGCTGAGTGAACTGTGCGGCCATGCTCTGCATCTCCGCGGGGTCGCCGCCGAGCAGGTTGTTACTCATTCAGTGGCTCCTTCGTCGACAGTTCGGGCGCCCTCACCGTAGATCACATACCGTCCTTGTAAAGGTGTTATGCCGACTGGTTATGAAGGCGGTCAGGAGTATTCCGAACGGATGTGGATCACACGGGCGTCGCGGTCTCACCGGCGATACGGCGGCGGGGTGGCGGGGTGGCCGGCCCTGGTGCGGCGGGTCCACGGGTCGAAGGGCCGCGGGGAGCCGGACCTGCGTGAGGCATGGTTCCCTGCGACCCCGGGTGCGGCAGATCGCCGGCCAGGACCACTCGTGAGTGCCACCGGAGAGGCGGCAGTAAACGGGCGGCCCCGGCCGCCTCTCAACTGGTGCTGTAGAACGCCGGGTATCCGGCGCAGCTGGCGGTGTTCAGCCGCCACGCTGAGGAGATCTTGTCGTTGAACTTCCACCGCGACGAGCTGAGGTTGGGCACTGTTTCGCCGGGACGAATGCAGTAATGGCGATCGCGGTAGTTCTTGTCGTCGTACACGACCCACGCCATCCAGTCGTTGTTGACCAGGGAGCTCGTCTTGTCACTGAAGCCGCCGAGGTCCGGCTCGGAGGTCGGGGTGACCACCCACATGCCCTCCGCTCCAAGCTCAGGGTGCCACACGAGCTTTTGCAGGACCCTGCGCCAGCCTTCGTATCCCGCGTCGTCGTGCAAGACCAGGGTGTAATAGTCGTCGTCCGTTGCTTGAGCAGGGGTTGCGGCCCCGAAGACGCCCAGCGCCGCCGCGGACACGATGGTCGCGAGCGCGAGTCGCATGTTGATTCGAGACATGATTCCTCTCAGGGGATCGGTTGCTTCGGTGTCTGAGAGGAGCTTGCCGATCGCATCTTGTCTGCGACTTATGCCGGGTTTGGAGCCCATTTGAAGCCATGGAGGCGCGCTCGGCCTTCCGGCTTGAGGGTCGGGCGGATGTCACATGTCGACCTCGAACGGCGTGTCACCACGAAACAGGACAAACCCAAGCTGCAACGGCACTAGTCTGTCCCGCCGGATCACCTGCTGTGGGGGCTCGCCGATGATCATTCGAGGTCTTGCCGCGATCGCGCTGGCGCTGCCGGTGCTGATCACCGCGACACCCGCGCCCGCGGACGCCGCCAGGCGGGACACCTGCGCCCCGTCCCAGCCGGGCCGCCTCACGCTGAGCGAGCCGTGGGCGCAGCGCAGGCTCGGCTTCACCTCCGTGTGGCCCCTCACCCGGGGGAGCGGCGTGACGGTCGCCGTCGTCGACAGCGGCGTGGACGCCAAGCATCCACAACTCAAGGTGGCCCAGTCGGTCGACCTCACCGGAACGGGCACCCAGGACTGCCTCGGTCACGGCACCAGCGTCGCCGGCATCATCGCCGGGACCGAACGCAAGGGCAGCCCCTTCGCCGGCGTCGCACCGGACGCCCGGCTGATCTCGATCAAGCACACCAACGCGGAGCGAGGCGATCCCGCGCTCCTCGCCAGGGCGATCGCCAAAGCGGCCGATCTCGGCGCCCAGGTGATCAACGTCTCGGTCAGGGCCTCCGACCGGATGGACCTGAGACGGGCGGTGGGATACGCACTGTCCAAGGACGCCGTGATCGTGGCCGCCGCCGGGAACGTGACCAAAGAGGACGGCACCCCGTCGCCCGCCTACCCGGCCGCATATCCCGGCGTCCTCGCGGTGGGATCGTCCACTCCGGACGACGGGCTGGCCGAGTTCTCCAACATCAGCACTCCGGTGGGCGTCCTCGCCCCCGGACAGGATCTCACCAGCACCTGGCCCGGAGGCACGTACCAGAATGATCTGAAGGGCACGAGCCAGGCGACCGCGTACGTCTCGGGGGTGGTCGCCCTGGTCCGCGCCCGCTATCCGCAGCTGGACAACGTACGGGTGCGGCGGCGCGTGGAACTGACCGCCGACGGCACGAAGGGCAAGGGAAGCGGCGCGGGCATCATCAACCCGCGGCTGGCAGTGACGACGATCCTGCCCTCGGAGGTCGTCGCGGTGGCGCCTCAGCAGCCCGCGTCGCTCACGGAGGCCGCGATCACCAAGGCCGATCCACCGGACGATCACGTGATCGGTGTGGCGTCGGCCGTGGCGGGCGGAGCGCTCGGCGCGGCGGCTCTCGCCATCGCACTGGCCGTGGTCGTGCCGCTGGGCCGCCGCAGAAGATGGCGGCCGGGCGGCGGGATCGGCACGTCCGAGTCCCCGTAGCGGATGAAAGCAGCCACACTCCGACATAGCGGATTCGCCACTCACAGTTGACGTTTGTCAAATAGACACCAAAAACAGCTGATGTGGTCGGGGTATTTTTGGTTGAA
Organism: Microtetraspora sp. AC03309; assembly: GCF_020826795.1. Taxonomy (NCBI): domain Bacteria; kingdom Bacillati; phylum Actinomycetota; class Actinomycetes; order Streptosporangiales; family Streptosporangiaceae; genus Microtetraspora; species Microtetraspora sp. AC03309. The sequence continues at coordinate 74,798 of NZ_JADDIL010000023.1, forward strand.
TGTGACGTGATCATGACCGCTCTTATTGAGCTGATACCTCCCCGGAAGGACGTTCGATGGGCGAGATGAACCCCCTGCTTCCTGGTGATCCAGAGCAGGTAGGCGGCTATGCCCTCTTCGGCCGGCTCGGTGAAGGTCCCCGAGGTGTCACCTATCTGGGACGTCCCTCTCCGGAGGCGGCGGCGTCCGTCGTCAAGGTGATGCACGCCCAGCCGGCCGCCGACGCGGAGGCAAGGGACCGGCTCGTCCAGGAGCTGACCGAGGCCAAGGGACTGTCCGGATCCCACGCCGTCCCGCCCGTGGAGGCGGGCTGGGTGGGCGACCAGCCGTACCTGGTGCGCGGGTACGTCGCGGGGTCGTCCCTTCAGGAGACCGTACGGGAGGGCGGGCCGCTCGCCGCCGACGCCCTGGAGCGCGTCGCCCTGGGCACCCTCACCGCTCTCACCGCGATCCACGCCGCGGGCCTGGTCCACCGGGGCCTCACCCCGGACAACATCCTGATCGGCACGGACGGCCCGCGCGTGTCCGACATCGGCCTGGGAGAGGCCGTCGGCGCCTACCGCGCCCCCGAGCAGGTGCGCGGCGAGCCCGGCGACGCCCGGTCGGACCTCTTCTCCTGGGCGGCGTCCATCGTCTACGCCGCGACCGGACAGGCCCCCGGCGCGGCCGCCCCGACCGGCGCCGCTCCCACCACTCCCGCTCCGGGCGCGGACGACCCGTCCCCCGAGACGACCGTGAACGTCCGGGACATCGCCGCCGCCATGGCCGGTGACCCGACCGAAGGCGCGGACGCGGCCGGCGGCGACCGACCGGCCGGCACGCCCACTCTGGATGACGTTCCGCAGCCGCTGCGACGCATCCTCCTCGCCTGCCTGTCCCCCGACGCCTCCGCCCGGCCCACCGCGCGGAACGCGATGCTGCGGCTACTCGGCGAGGACGACGCGACGCCGTCCACCGAGGTCGCCGTGCCCGGCGCCCCCGTGGCCGGCGTCGTCCTCCCGGCCCAGCAGCACGGCCCGCAGCAGTTCCACGGGCCCGACGGCGGACCGCTCTGGGGAGCGCCCCCGATGCCCCCCGGCGCCGTGCCGCCGGCTCACGGCCCGCACGCGAACCCTGTGGCGGCTTCCGGCCAGGTCTGGCAGGGACCTCCGCAGCAGCGGCCCACCGCACCGCTGTGGGCGGCGCCCCCGATGCCCAACCAGGCCCCGCCCGTACCGGGAACCGTCAGTGGGTCCGGTGTCCCCGACCAGGGCGCGCCGCGGCGTAAGACACCCTCCGTCGGGCTGGCGGCGTCCCTGGCCGCCGTCCTCGCGCTGTCCGTCGGCGGCGTGTGGGCCGCCGGACACTACTCGAGCACCCAGTCGTTCGACCGTACGGCGGCCGAGGGGTCGGCCGGAGGCAAGCACGGCGCCGCGGGCCCGGGAGACGCCATCCCGTCCACGGGGACGGCCGGCAGGCAGCAGCCCCAGACCCAGGTGACCGTCCCGTGGGCGAACACTCCCGACCCGGAGGCGACGGGCGTGTTCCCGCTGACGTTGCCCACCGACTGGGTGTCCGAGACGCCGACGCCCGATGCCACCGCGCCGATTCCGGACATTCCGATCTCGCCGCCCGCCATTCCGAACACGCAGCCGACGGCCACCTCGGCGCCCGCGGCGACGGAGACGCCCACGGCGAACGCGCAGCCGACACGCACCCGCCGGCCGAGGCCCAGCCCGAGCCCCTCGCCCACGGAGAAGCCCAGCGAGTCTCCCAGCGAGAAGCCCACCGCGACTCGGGAGCCGGCTCCGGACCCCACGACACCGGCGCCCGACCCGACCACCAAGAAGCCGGAGCCCGAGCCGACCAAGACGACGACGCCTCCCAAGCAGGCGGACCCGACACCGACGAAGGCTCCGACACCGACGAAGGCTCCGACCCCGACCAAGAAGGCGGAGCCCGAGCCGACCAAGACGACGACGCCTCCCAAGCAGGCGGACCCCGAACCGGCCAAGCCGGTGGCCCCGGTGAGCAACCCGTACACGCCGCAGCAGGTCTGCAACTCCGGCGGTCACGGGTCGGGCTTCTACGTCCAGCGGTCGCAGGGTTTCAACGGGGGGACGCTCTACCAGCTCTACAGCAACTCCTCGGGGTACAACTGCGTGGTCGCCATGAAGACGGCGAACGTCGGTAAGGACACCAAGGTCTGGGCCACGCTCGAGGTCCAGGGCGGCGGCTCCTCGACCGACAGCGGGTCCTTCAAGTACTACGCCGGTCCGGTGATGCTGTCCGGCAAGGGCAAGTGCGTGCGCTACTCCGGAGGCAGCGACTCCGGCAGCGCCAGCGGCGACTGGGCGAACTGCGGGTGATCTCCCGTCGGGGGTGAGCGCGAAGGATCCCGCCTGAGGCGCGGCGGCCACGGTGATCGTGGCCGCCGCGCCTCAGCGTCGTCCCGGCCCGGCGAACCCGCTGACCACCGAAACAGCGGCGAACGCCCCCGGCTCGCCCGCCGACCGCCTGACCTCGCCTGATCACCACACCGGAAGAACGGACTGGGATGCAGACCCGTAAGGATCTCTACCAGGCGCATCGGCTCATGATGCAGCGCCTGGGCATGGCCCTGCTGCAGGCGGAGCCGGACGTGCCGGAGTCACCGATGCGCAGGCACAGCGTCGCGACCTTCTCGGGAGTCCTGCTCGCGGTCCTCGTCCTCGCGGTCTTCGGAATCTGGGGCCTGCTCAAGCCGGGCGGCGCGACGAGCCTGACGGAGCCCGGCCAACTCCTCGTCGAGGAGGAGAGCGGCGCCACCTACATCTACAGCGACACCGGCGACACGCTGATCCCCGTCGCCAACTACGTCTCGGCGCGGCTGTTGCTCGACAGCGCGGACGTGACCGTGCGCAACGTGTCGGCGGCGTCGCTCGCGGAGTTCAACCGGGGCCCGCTCGTGGGCATCCCCGGAGCGCCGGACTCCCTCCCCGCGTCCGAGAAGCTGGTCAAGGGTCCCTGGTCCGCCTGTGTGACGGAAGTGACGGACGCCGCCGGATCGCGCACGTCGTACGTGACCCTGGTGGGCGGCAGGGACGTCGGAGGCCGGGAGATCGGCGGCGACGCCATGATCGTCGAGGACGGCCGGCAGGACTGGATGATCTGGGGCGACAAGCGGATGCGTGTCACCGGCGAGGGCGCCCGCGGCCTGATCGGAGAGACCGCCAGAAGGGTGCCGGCCGCGTGGCTCAACGCCATCCCGCAGGGCCCCGACTTCCGCAGCCCGGACGTCCCCGGCCGCGGACGCAAGGTGCGCGGCCCCGAGGGCAGGGCCGCCGTGGTCGGCCAGGTCTTCACGGTTCCCGCGATGGCCGGGAGCTCCGCCCGGTGGTACGTCCTTCGAGACGACGGGCTCGCTCCGATCTCGATCCTCCAGGCGAGCCTGCTCCTTGAGGACCCCGAGAGCAAGAAGAAGGTGTACGGCAGGCGGCCGGTGAAGCCCATCGAGATCGACGCCGCCACGGCCAACACCGCCCCCGTGTCGAAGACCGGCATGGCCGTCGCCGACCTCCCCACCGAGATGCCGAAGATCATGACACCCGACGTGTCGGCGCCGCTGTGCGCGGTCTACGCGGACAGCCAGACCGGGTCGGCCCGGGCCCGGCTCACGATCGGCAGCCGGATGGACATCCCGGTCCCCCCGACGAGCGGCGACCAGGAGCACTTCGACCAGGTGCTGCTCCCGCCCGGCGCCGCGGCGCTGGCGGGGCTGCTACCCGGTGACGGGCAACTGTCGGCGGTGCACAGCTATGCGCTGATCACCGACCAGGGACGCCGGTTCGCCGTCGAGTCCGCCGACCTGCTCGCCAACCTCGGCTACCAGCTCTCGGACGTGACACCGGTGCCCGCGCAGATCCTCCACCTGATCCCCGAGGGTCCCGCGCTCGACCCCGCCGCCGCCAGAAAGCCCCTGCAGTACGGCCAGTGACCGGCGCCTCGGCCGCCGGTCACAGGCCGAGGCCGCTCGTTAATGAGGCCTGTGAGGCGACGATCCCCTGGCCGTCTTTGTACGTCAGTTTGATTTGCTCGAGATCGGGCGCCGGGCCGGGCATGGCCTTCATTTTCGGCAGGATGCTCGCTATCTGATTGCCGGCCATATTGACCGCGACGATTGTGGCGCCGAGCATGGCAACGATTTTGAATTGTTTCATGAAAACGCTCTTGAGCACTTCCAAGAGGGCACGGAGCCCCTTACCTATGATCCCCCTCACACCCACCCCGACAAGCGGGTTCCCCTTCGAGGTGATGTTCACTACCGCCCATATCATCATTGCATTCGCGACGAGGAACGCGATATTGGCGAGGATGTTGTAGATCTGAGCACTACTGAGAAGGCAGTCGCCGGCACCCTTGCGGCACTCCTTGGTCTTCGCCAACTCAGTGGCGAAATTATCCACCGCCTCGCTGTACGTGTCGAAAGCGGAACCCGACCACTGAACTGTCTCGTCGTTCGAGTTCCCCCGCCCCGCGAGCTTGTCTCGCTGCGATTTCAGCGCCGTGATCAAATTATCGATTTCAGGGCTGTCGACATGCCATTCGGATGCCGCTCGCACCATCTCGCCGGGGTTCGACACTATCGTCCCGATGGCCAAGGCGATCGTCTTGGTCACCGGATACTCCACCAGGAGCACAGCCGCAACGGACGCCACGGCGAAGGCTTCCCGGAATTTCCAGCGAGCACTCTCCGCGGCGACCATGTCTCCGGCGAAATTCTTGACCAGCCCCAGAGCCAAGTCCGAGTTATCCAAATCGAGCCTCACCTCCCATCGTCATGACGAATCCATTTCCTCAGCTCGTATGGGTGATGACCGAGGGCGCGACGTCACCGTCGTCGTCCCAGTCCCCCTCGTCGCCGGTCAGCATGGTCGATTTCTCGCGGTCGCGGTCCTGGCCTGCTCCGGCCGCACCACCGCCCATCGGCATGTACGGCATGCCACCCGTGCCGCTCCCGCTCGTGCCAGGCGTACCCGCCGTCCCGGGAGCGTTGGCTCCTCCCGAGGAGAACCCACCGTAGGACCCCGAGCCCCCGCTCCCGCCCGTCCAGGTCCCGGCGTTCGGACTCTGCTGCCCCGAGAGCGGGGTGTTGCCCGGGTTGTAACTCGCGAGCTTCGTCGGGTCGACCGTCGGGGAAGTCTGGTTGCCGAGCCCGTTCAGGCCGTTCCCATCGAGGCCTGATCCGGACACGTTCGTACCATTTCCGTTTCCGTCGAGACCGGGCTGATCGATGCCGGGAACGTCGGTCGTCGGCTGGTTCGGATCGGGACTGTCCGCACCTGGCAGCGTCGGCTCGGGTACTCCGTCGTCCGGAATGGTCCCGTCCGGAATGGTCCCATCTGGAATAGTCCCGTCCGGAATGGCCCCGTCTGGAATAGTCCCATCCGGAATAGTCCCGTCCGGGCCGGTCAACTTCGGGCTCTTAATATTCGCCCCGCCTCCACCCGTGTTTTCGTCTTCGGTCACGGATTTGTTCGCCGCGTGGTAGTTCTTGGCCGCCGCCATAAGAGCGTTTTCCCAGGACTCAAGAACGCCACTGACCTCGTTCAGGGACTTCACCACGCTTTCGCGGGCGTCGTCGTGTAGATCGCCGAGTTTCATGCCGATGACCCCGAAGGTCATCGGGCCGACATGGATCTTGGAGGTGTTCCGCGCCACTCCCGACACGCTGGACGTATGCTTCCCGGTGTTCCTGCCCGCGTCTTCCACTGCATCTTTTTTGAACTCGATCGCCCACGAACTGCTCACATCCGGCATCTGGAAGGCGGACGCCGCGGGGTTGCCGGTCTGGGCCGAGGCGTTCCCGGTCCCGTTCGCGTTCGCGTTCCTGGTCCCGTTCGCGTTCGCGTTCGCGTTCCCGGTCCCGTTCGCGGATGAATCTGTCATCGGGCTGCCGTTCCTCCGTCGCGCCTAGCCGAGAACCGGGGGAATGGTGCTGCCACTGTCGCCCCAGACCTCGTCGTCTTCCATGAGCCAGGTGGAGTTCTCGCGATCCTCCTGCTCCTCGCGGCCCTCTCCGCCACGCGTGGGGCCCATCATCATGCCGTTCGCGCCCAGTCGGCCGGTGCCCGCGCCACGGGCACCCGTACGCGTAGACGCCGTCCCACTGCCGGACATGCCGCCATAGGCCGGGACGATTCCCGAGGAGCCGGACCCGACGCCGGAGGGGCCCACACCAGATGTGCCGTAACCGGCGGGACCGGTCAGCGACGTTCCCGGAGGTGTGAGCGTCCCCGAGCCGTTGTATCCGGCCAACTGGGTCGTTCCCGTACCCGTACCCGGCACGCCGGGGACGGTTCCGCCGTTCCCTCCGGCGCCCGAGAGATCTGCCCCGGAATCGCCGACGACGGACGGAGACAGCCCGTCGGTATCCGGTCCGCCGTATCCCAGGTCGCCCGGGTCGAGCCCCTGTCCGGTCGTGCCGTCCAGATTCGGAATCGATCCGTCCAGGTCGGACGGTATGTCCCCCGGCGTCTCGAACCCGGGAAGCTTCCCGTTCTGATTTCCGACCGTCAAGCCCGGAATCTTGTCCGGATCGAACCCCGTGGGCTCGAACGGTGGGAGACCAATGTCGTTCGGATCGGGCAGCGCCTGCTGGACATCCTCCGGGAGCGCGGCGTAATGCTCGACGATCCGCTCGTTCACCTTCTTCAGGTGATTCATCGCGCGCTTCTCCGCCCGATAGATCCCGTAGAACGGAGTGACGTCGGCCCAGTCGATGTCGTTGTCGGATCGCGAGTCCCGGTATCTGCCGAGCACGACGTTCTGCTGCGCCCATTCGAGCGTCGCGGCGTAGTCCTGCAGCGGTCTGCCCACCTTGCCGAATTTGGTGGCGAGCTCGCGCACGCTCGCGTGCAGGCTTCGCAACTGCTTCTGCGTCTCGACGGCCACCGTCCCCTTGTTCTGCTCCGCCAACGCGGTGGCGGCCCGCTTGACGTCCGCGGCGAAGTCGTTGAGCAGGGTCTCGGCGGCGCAGTAGTACTGCCCGGCCCGTCGCACCTGGAACGGGTTGGTGTTGTCGATCCACTTCCTGATCGTGTCGATGTTGGAGTGCCCCAGGGAGGTCCAGAAGTTGAGCGGGAGCGGCACATCCGTGGTGGGGGTGTCCCCGAGCTTGAGATCGACACGCGTTTGCTTCGGTTCGGCCATCATGAACTCCGTCAGACTTCACGCGGGGCTTCGGCCCCGTTGGCTTGTTCCGCCACGTCATAGCTCTCGACCATGCTCAGCAGCGTCTGGATCGTGAGGTCGGCCTGCATGACCATGCTCGCGTAGGTACCGCTTCCGGCCTGCAGGCCGCCGGCCCCCTGGGCGCCGCCTCCTCGCGTGACCGCGCCTTCACCGATGAGGGTGCCGTACGCCATTTTCATCGACATCGTGAACTCCTCGGCGGTCAGCCACCCTCCTCCCCCGAGTTCCTTGGAGGTGAGCTTGCACTCCCGTCGCAGGTCCGGCAGCGACCCGGCCCCTGACGGCGGGCCGGGGAGCTCCGGCGGAGTGCTCCCCTTTTTGGACGCCGCCTGCGTGGCCTGGACGGGCGTCGGTGTGATCAGCGTGTCCAGCGCCGTCCGCAGTTCACCGGCGATCCGCTTGATCTCCGTGCGGTTCAGCTCAGGACTGCCTGAGCCGCCGGCGTCGTTCTTCTCGGTCAGGCCGGGCCAGTCGGCGTCGTATTCAAGCCCCATGCTCACCTTCCTGGTCTGTCAGGCGTCAACCGATCACAGGCGGGATCACTCGATGACTGGAGTCCCAGGCGTCCCGTTCCTCGGTCAGCCAGGTCGTTCGCTCCTCGCCCGAGGAGTCGCCCGCTCCGCTCGCCCCGCCCATCGGCATCAAGGGCATCATCGAGCCGTTCGCCGGACCGCGGGACGTGCCGAGGCTCGGCTGCCCGATCACTCCCGTGCCCGACACGGGTTCGCCCAGGATCGACGGCACGCCCGGCGCGGTCACACTCGGGCCCTTCACCGTTCCGATGACGTTGCCCGGAGTCACGGAGGGGACGTTGCCGGGGTTCGTGGAGAGGGGCGTCGTGACCGGCTGATCGGAGACGCCGGCCACTTCGGTGCTCTGGGAGTCGCTTCCCGTCGTCGTGCCGTCCTGCCCGATCACGGGTGGAGCGGTGCCGTCGCCCGCGTCCGTTCCGCCGTTCGAGCCGCCCGTGTCACCCCCGGAGGCGGTGCCGCCCGGATCGCTCCCGCTGTCACCGCCCGTGCCGTCACCGCTGTCGGCGGGGGTGTCGGGGGTGGTGTCGCCCCCCGTCCCGTCGTTCCCGGTGGCACCGCCAGAGGGGTCGCCACCCGTACCCGCCGCCCCCGACCCACCGGAGCCGGAGCCTGAGCCGTCGGCGCCCCGGGACGCGGCGGTCGCGCCGCCGGGGTCCCTCCCAGACGGACCGGCCCCGCCGGTGTACGGGGGCGTGTCCCCGTAGTCGACCTTCCGCTGGGGAGGGGAGCCGCCTTTCTCGGGCTCCACCTTGGGCAGCTCGTACGTCACGTACTGCGGGACGTGCAGGTTGTAGACCTCGACGATCTGCTCGTTCAGCGTGTTGAGGACCTTCTGGGCCTCACCGTCCGCGTGCGCCTTGGCCAGCTGGTAGGTGGCCTCGTTCTTGATGCCGGTCTGCGCGTTCAGCGTCCGGGGAATGCCGGTCGAGCCGCCGCCGGTCCCGTCGAAGGGGGACTGGCCCACGGGAGGGCTCGACTGACCGGTGGTGTCCGTCAGGGACGGACGCGTGCTCGTCCCTGACGGGTTCGTCGACGGGGGTGTGCAGCAGGGCAGCTCGGCCTGCAGGTCGAGCTGGATCTGCTGGATCTTGGCCTTCGCTTCGGGGAGATGGAGCTGGCTGTACAGGCGGAGGGCCCGGGCCATCTCGTCCATCTTGTCGAAGATCTCGGTGCCGGCCGCGCTGAGGAACTGCATCGCCTTCTGGACGTCGGCGGCGACCGGGCCCTGCCATGCCTCCGAGAGCCTCTTCGCCCGCGCCTCGATCGCGTCGGCCATGAGCTTGACCGTGCCGGCCGCGTTCCCGTAGGCGAAGGCGGCGTTCTCCACCGCCGTCGGATCGGTGTTCCGCATCCACTCGGCGATCTCGTCGACGGACGCGGTCACCTTCTCGCCGGGAGGAGGCGCGGTCGCCTTGATCACGAAGGTCTGCCTGTCGTTACCCACAACGATCCTTCTCCGACGTTCCGGTCAGCCCTCGTTCGGCGGGTTGGTCTTCTCGTACACGGAGGCGCTGACTTCCATCGCCTCGATGACGGCCACGTACGCCTCGTGGAACCGTCGATAGGCGTCGGTGAACTTCTCGCCGCCGGGGCCGACCGTGTCGGCCAGGGCCCGCGCGTCGGTCCACGTGCCGATCTGCGCCGCGTTGAGACGGCAGTTGCCCTCGACGCTGCTCAGCGTGCCGGTCGTGTAGCCCTCGGCGTAGGCCGGTCCCTCGACGCCCTTGAGGTACGCCCGCAGGTCTTCGGCGACCTTCCGGATTTCGGAGACGCTGTACTTGAGAGGCACCTCACCGTCCAGGCCCGGCCATTTCGGGTCGACCTGGAACGTGTCGTCACCGCCGCCGTCCACGGCGTCCTTCTGGGTCATGTCCCTCCCCCGCCTGGACGCGCGACGCGCGTCACCGAGCCGTACGCGGAGGGGCCGGCCGGGTCACCGCGGGGCGGCGACGACCGGACGGGCTCCCCGTGTGTCGCGACAGGTCAGCCGTTCACCCACATGGCCTTGTTCCGCGCCTCGGCCGCCTTGTAGTTCTCGTTGGCGATCTGGATGGCCCGCTGGATCTCGTCGAGCTGACCCCTCATCTGCGTGGCCTGGGCGTCCCACTTCTGCTGGTGCTCCCTGAAGAACGCCTCCGCGCCGCCGTCACCGTCCCAGTGACCCGCGAGGTCCTGCTGGAGCTTGGTGATCAGGTTGGCCGTGGCCTCTTCGAACGACTTGAGGATGTTGACGATGTCGCTCTGGGCCAGTTCCATCTGGCCGAAGTTGACCTTCGTGAAGTCGAGTTCAGCGGACACTGCGCTCTCCGTTCCTGCCTGGCTGGGATCCGGTCACCTGATGTCGACGTTGATCAGCGACTCGACACGGCCGACACCGGCCATCACGTCCTGGTCGGCGGCGTCGTAGACGACGGCGTTGGCGCCCATCGTCTGGGCGATCTGGTCGAGGTCGTCTCGGACGACTCGCATGCTGTCGTTCCACGCGGTCATCGCGCGCCGGAACACACCTGCCGCCGGCCCGATCCATCCCGTGGCCAGGAGTCCGTTCGCCGTCGTGTCGACACCCGCCCGGAGACCCTCGATGTACTGAGCCGTGTCGACGACATGGCCGGATGCGATCTTGATCTGAGCCGGACTCGCCCCAAAGAATTGCGACATTTTGTCACCTCCGTGACATAAGGCCAGTTGTGGCCCGCAATGCCCCCGCATATCAAGGGACATCCCGCGCGAACATCACCAACCGGCATCGTAATCGTCAAGATCCACCTAGATAACAGGTATGTACATTACAGATGGGTAAACTTTAGTCAGCATGTCCGTAATCGGTCACGCTCCGTCTCCGAGGCGACGCCGAATGCGCCCCAGATCGGCCATCACGTCGTCGAACGTCTGGTTGTAGACGGCCTCCGCCGCCGAGACCTTGTGCATCGCCGCATCGGGGTCGGTGAGCAACTTCATCGGGTTGTCGTCCTTCCCGAAGATCTCCTCAGACGCCTCCTCCATCTGCCCCTGCAGGTCGGCTCCCGCCGCCCGGATCGCCTCCTTGATCTTCTCGGCGAGCTCACCGGAGCTGAGCCGCATCGCCTTGGGATGCAGCTGCAGCTCGCTCAGGCCGGCGGCGGTCCATTCGACGGTGACCAGGTGGTCCTCGTCCTGCGCCCTACCGACCAGGCCGGACATCACGCTCTCGAGTTGCTCCATCTGCGCGACCTGCTTGTCCCCTTGGCGCAAGAGCTGCTCGATGTCGATGTTCGCGAAGTCTCCGAATCCCGCCATCCACTGCTCCGTCCTTCGAGGCGGCCGCCCGTCTCGTCCCGCGAGTCACATAAAGCCATATTTGGAGCAACGTATCTCACCGCCGCGCACTATCACCGGACTTTCCGGCCCCAAGAGACGGTTCGGCACCCGGCAGCGCGGCCTCTCGGCGGCGACACTTCCACCGCACGCGAACCCGTGCCGGCGAGAGGTGACTCGGGGTCGTTTCGACCCGACCATTTCACCGCAACCTCGAGTTATATGTGGCGCGATGCCCGAATGCGGCTGTCAAAAATCATGACAAACCTCGCATATATCCGAATTTGTCAATACCTGCTGAGCCGCGTGGGGCAGCCCCGGACTCAGCCGGAGCGGCGCCGGAACCGCTCCAGGCCGGCCATCCGGCCCTCCATCGACTCGAGGAAGGAGTCCTGAATCCGCTCCAGCCGCTGTCGCGTCCGCTCGATGTCGGGCGCCCGGTCCATCGGGCGGGCTCCCTGTTCCTCCGGGCCACGGGACGGCTCGGCGCGCACCCCGTCCGGTGGGTTCCGGAGTGAGTCCCCCGGTGATTCGCCGAGCACCACCCCCAGCACCTCGGCGGTCTTCCGGCGGGCGTCCCCCTGCGCGGCCCGTACGGCCTCGACCACCGCCTCAGCGAGGCTCTCGCTGTCCTGCCGCATCACCCGGGGATCGAACCGTACGCCCTGGATCATGCCCTCGCCGTCCACGACGGCGCGCACCATGCCGCCCGCGGCGTCCCCCTCGCCGGTCACCTCGCCCAGCCGTTCCATGGCGTCGGTGAGATCCCGGAGAGAACGATCCGCCTGCCGGATGATCCGGTCGATCTCCTCCGGGCGCACCGTCGCGGGATCGAAGTCGAACATCCCTGCCCCCTCTCGGTCGTACCGCACCGCGAGTTGATCATCAGGCGGTGAACCGGGTTCCAGCGCCGCATGGCCGCGGACCGAACCCGGCGTGAACAGATGGCTCCCACCTGGGCGAACGCCGCACGACGCGTCGCGCCGGGGGCGTGCGCGGTGATAGTGAGATCACATGTCTCCCCCTCATCCGATCGAGGCCCCGGCAGCCGGTACGACATCGACGCCCCGCCTCCATCACCAGCCCGGACCCAGCGGCCCGCCAGTGAAACGGACAGTGCGATGAGCGGCAACCAGGACAGGTATGTGACCTCGAACGGCATCAGGGACCTGCGGGACCGCCTCTCCGAGGACGTCATCCCCCAGTTCGAGACCAGGCGGCGGCAGGTGGACGAGACGGTCCTCGGGCCCTGGGACCTCGGCATGTCCGGCAGCGCGATCATCCTGCCCACCTACGAGGGAGCCGTGACGCGGGCACGCGAGCACCTCGCCGACGCGATCGGCGCCGCACGGAAATGGATGGACCAGCTCGACACCGCGGCGACCAACTGGCGCACCGCCGAGGACGCCAGCACCGTCAAGTACGTCTGATCGCGGCGGCGTCGCCGCCGACTCACGGCACCCGGCACCCGGCACCCGGCACCCGGCACCCGGAGCCTCGGCACTCGGGGCAGGGCGACCCGCACGACAACCAGCACATGTGGCGATATAGCGCCACAATTCGGCCACACGAAAGGCGAATGGATGGGCAAGCACGCGGGCGTCCCCGCCGTCGAGGCGATCGGCAACCTGAGACGGGCCCAGATCCTCGCGGGAGCGGGGCTCCTCGCGCTCACGCTGGTGGAGAACCTGCTGATCGACGACGAGGCGATCATCCACGCGGCCAACAACTGGCTCGCGGTCGCGCGCGAACTGGACGGCGGTCCGAAGCGGCTCCTCGCGCTCATGCTGACGGAGTCGAGGAACACCTGGATCGCCGACGACCAGACGGCGTTCGAGGACGCCGTCGTGACGTTCCAGTCGAAGCTGGAGGTCCTGCGGGGCATGTTGACCGACACGGGCGGGCTGCTCGACGAGATCGGAGCCACGTTCCGCGACTTCGGGTGGGCGATGTTCGTGTTCTCGGCCACGCTGCTCTCCACGATGGCCTCCGCCGCGGCCCTGCGGTTCACCCCGGCGGGTGCCCAGGCACAGCTCGTCATACGCGCGCTGATCCAGACGGCCGACAAGATCCTCGCAGTGTGGGGCAAGGCGCTGCTCGCCTACCTCGGCGGCGCGGCGTACATCCTCGGCTACCTGTGGCGCAAGGACATGCAACTGCGGAACGTCGAGCCGACCGGTGTCGCCGCCATCGACTTCACGAAGGCGACGATCGATGTGGCCGACAACCCGACCTTCCGCGAGCCGGGCAAGCCCGGCACGTTGCCGCCGTCCACCGCCGGTTTCGACTGGGTCGCCCCCAAGCGCGACGTGCCCCTGCCGTACGGGCAGTAGCCACGAAACGGGGCACAGAAGTACAAAACGGAGCACGGACGAACGAACCCGGGCGGGCGCGTCGGCCGTGAGAGGAGACGGACCAGCCAGCGGCCGGGTAACGGATCAGCCGGACAGGCCGCGGATCCAGGTGTAGACCTCCAGCACGCCCAGCGCGAGCGGGAACAGCGCCGCGGTCAGCACGACGTCGACGATGTCCCCGGCGCGTCCCCAGAACGGGGACGGGCGGCCGGAGGGCAGCCACAGGCCCAGGCTCACCGGGATCGCCGCGACCCACAGCAGGCCGATCACGATCGCGATCGCCCCGACTCCGCCCGCCCGCGTACTCAGCGCGAGCACGAGCACGACGATCCCGGCCAGGGCGGAGACGGTCAGCCAGAGCCGCTGGGACACGCCGTGGAAGACCCGCGTCCGCATGACCAGCGTCAGCGACGACACGAAGGACATCACCGGGGCGATCCACCCGTCGGCGAGCACGAGAAGCGGCTGGGCGGCGAGCACGGCGACGGCGATCCCCGCGATGAGCCCGGTCGCGTAACGCCGCGCCTGCCCGGTCCGCTCCAGGATGGCCGCGCTGTCCACCCGGTCGTTGTCCGCGCGCAGCTGCTCGGCCGTGGTGGGCATGGAGGGCAGCGGCAGCCGGGCGAGCCGGAACGCCAGCGCCGGGATGAACGGGCTGCACGCCAGCAGGACCGACACGGCGACCGCGGCGACCCCGGCGGGGGGCGCGTCGAACACCATCACGACGGCGGCGCTCACCGCTCCCACGACGGACGCGACGGCGGTGCCGAGGAATCCGGGCACGCCGTCGGCGACCGCCGCGCCGCCGAGCGCGGCCACGAGGGCGGTGCAGGCGAGCGCGGCGAGCAGGTGCGGCGCGCCGAGCCCCGCGAGCCCGGCCGGCCCGGCCGGGGCGAGCAGCCCGGCCAGGAACCCGTACGGCAACGCCGCGTAGCCGATCGCCGCCCCGGCGGCGGAGTCGCCCACCGCCCGGGACATCGAGGTGGCGGTGCCCAGCAGGATGACCGCGAGCACGCCCGCGACCACCGCGACCACGGCCGGCGCCGCCCCGGAGAACGCGAGCGCCGGGGCTCCGGCGACGAGGAGCGCGCACGAGGCGCCGACCCCGAGCAGGCGGGTGTGCCTGCCGCTCCACGTGCCCCGGCCCTCCTTCACGCCGGTGGCGACCACGTCGGCCACGTCGTCGAACATCGCCGGAGGCAGTACGGACTCGCGCGGGCGGAGGTAGAGCACCTCGCCGTCGAGGACGCCCAGTGCCCCCAGGCTCTGCCCGAGGTCGAAGGGCGTGCCGCCGAGCCGTTGCAGCACCCAGCCCGGCGCGGCGGCCGACTCCCCGTCCACCTCGCCGAGCGCGCGCAGCAGGCCGGGCATGACGTGCGGCAACGGGATGTCCGCGGGCAGCGCGAGATCGGCCCGCCTGTGCGGTCCGACGATCGTGACGTGGCACAGCGCGGGCAGCCGGGCGCCCGCCGCGGCAAGGGCTCCCTGTGGCATCGGCTCATGGGCGGCCAGCGAAGTCACACGTCCTCCTCGTACGGATCACCGAACAAGGCGAACATAGCGCGCCTCTTTCCCCCACTCGGATGTAAACCACATCTGGTAAGAAAAGATCCAAACGATCTGGAAGGGCGTCCAGGGTGAGCATTGTCGTCGTACGCCGTCCCGAGCGCCGTCCCAGCCCGAAACCGCCACGGGGCGAGATCCTGCTGGAGTCGCCGCCGGAGGTCCCGGAGGTGCAGCCGCCGGGCTTCGGCAACCTGCTCACCTACCTGCCGATGGGGGCGGGCGCGGCGGCCATGGGGCTGATGTTCACCGCCGGCGGGAACTCCAGCCCGATCATGTACGTATCGAGCGGCCTGTTCGCGGTGTCCATGCTCGGCATGAGCGTGAGCCAGATGGGACGCCAGGCCGGAGAGCGCAAGAACCGGATGAACGGCCAGCGCCGGGACTACTTCCGCTACCTCTCCCAGGTGCGCAAGCGGGTACGGCGGGCGGCCAAGCAGCAGCGTGAGGCCCTCGAATGGAGCGGCCCCGCCCCCGACTCCCTCTGGTGGATCGCCATGGGTCCCCGCCTGTGGGAGCGGCGGCCGCGCGACGACGACTTCGGCACCGTACGCCTGGGAACCGGCGTGCAGAAGCTCGCGATCCAGCTCATCCCGCCGGACTCCAAGCCGGTCGAGGACCTGGACGCGCTGTCGGCGGGCGCGCTGCGCAGGTTCGTCCGGGCGCACTCGACCGTGTCCAAACTGCCCGTGGCCGTGGCCCTGCACTCCTTCGCGCGGATCAGGCTGACGGGCGACCCCGTCGCCGTGCGGGGGCTCGTCCGGGCCATGATCGCGCAGATGACGGTGTTCCACTCGCCCGACGACATGCGGATCATGGTGTGCGCGGACCAGGAGTGGATGGCCCAGTGGGAGTGGGTCAAGTGGCTGCCCCACGCGTTGCACCCGGAGCGGACCGACGCCGCCGGGCAGGTGCGGCTGATGACCGAGAACCTCTCCGAGCTGGACCGGCTCGTCGGCTCCGAGGTGAGGGAGCGCGCCAGGTTCAAGCCGGGGTCCGCCGCCGACGCCCTGCCGTACCACGTCCTGATCGTCGACAACGGGCGGGTGCCCCTGGACTCCCAGCTCGGGACCGACGCCATCCAGGGCGTCACCGTGATCGACCTCTCCGGGTCGACGGGCGCCGTCGAGGAGCAGAGCACGCTGCGGCTGGACGTCCGGCCGGAGGGCTTCTTCATGATCAAACTCGATCACGCGGGCAAGGAGAGCCGGACCAGGCTTGGCGACCCTGACAGCCTCGACTTCCTCAGAACCGAGGGCCTGGCCAGGCAGCTCGCCCCACTGCGCGCGTCCACGGCCTCGGGCGAGGAGACGCAGGACGTCCTCGCGACGAACACGTCGCTCACCGACCTGCTCGGCGTCGGCGACGCCGCCCTCATCGACCCGGCGGTGACGTGGCGGCCGCGGGCGGGCCGTAACCGGCTGCGGGTGCCGATCGGGCTCGGCGCGGACGGCCGCATGGTCGAGCTCGACATCAAGGAGTCGGCCCAGGGCGGCATGGGGCCGCACGGGCTGGTGATCGGCGCCACCGGATCGGGCAAGAGCGAGTTGCTGCGCACGCTCGTGCTCGGCCTCGCCCTCACCCACTCCTCGGAGATCCTCAACTTCGTGCTCGTCGACTTCAAGGGCGGCGCCACGTTCCTCGGCCTGGAGAGCCTGTCCCACGTCTCCGCGGTCATCACCAACCTGGAGGACGAGCTGCCGCTCGTCGACCGCATGCACGACGCCCTGCACGGGGAGATGGTCCGCCGCCAGGAGCTGCTGCGCGCCGCCGGGAACTACGCCTCGCTGCGCGACTACGAGCGGGCCAGGGAGCAGGGGGCCGACCTCGCGCCCATGCCCACGCTGTTCGTCGTCCTGGACGAGTTCAGTGAGCTGCTGACGGCCAAGCCCGAGTTCATCGACCTGTTCGTCATGATCGGACGGCTCGGCCGCTCGCTCGGCGTGCACCTGCTCCTCGCCTCCCAGCGCCTGGAGGAGGGACGGCTGCGCGGCCTGGACACCCACCTGTCGTACCGGATCGGGCTCCGGACCTTCTCCGCGATGGAGAGCCGGGTCGTGCTCGGCGTGGCCGACGCCTACGAGCTGCCGTCCGCCCCCGGCAACGGGTTCCTGAAGTTCGACACCAGCGGGATGACCCGGTTCAAGGCCGCCTACGTCTCCGGGGCGTACGAGGCGGGGACCCACCACACGGCCGCGCCGGACGGAGGCGGCCCGATGCCCCGCGTGGTCGAGTACGGCCCCGCGTACACCCCGCTGCCGGAGATCGAGAAGGCACCGGACGAGCCGGACGAGGACGCGGCGGCCGAGGGCGCGGCGGCCGACGGCCAGAAGACGCAGAGCAGCCTGCTCGACGTCGTGGTCGCCAGGATGAAGGACAAGGGGCCGGCCGCCCACCGCATCTGGTTGCCGCCCCTCGGCGCTCCGCCCACTCTCACCCACCTCCTCCCGCCGCTGTCGGTCACACCCGAACTCGGGCTGTCCACCGCCGCGTGGCAGGGACGGGGACGGCTGCACGCCGTGGTGGGCATCATCGACAAGCCCTTCGAGCAGCGCCGCGACCCGTTCTGGCTGGACCTGTCCGGCGCCGCGGGTCATGTCGGCGTGGCCGGGGGCACGCAGAGCGGCAAGAGCACGGTGTTGCGCACGCTGATCACCAGCATGGCGCTCACCCACACCCCGCGCGAGGTCCAGTTCTACTGCCTGGACTTCGGCGGCGGCTCGCTCGCCTCGCTCGACGGGCTGCCGCACGTCGGCGGCGTCGCCAGCCGTCTCGACGCCGACCGGGTCCGCCGGACGGTGGCCGAGATCTCCACGCTCCTCCAGCAGCGGGAGCGCGACTTCGCCGAGCGGGGGATCGACTCGATCACGGCCTACCGGCGGCAACTGGCCGAGGGCACGGTCGAGGGCGACGGCTGGGGCGACGTCTTCCTAGTGGTCGACGGCTGGCTCACCATCCGGCAGGACTTCGACACCCTCGAACCCGTCATCACCGACCTCGCCGCGCGCGGGCTCGGCTACGGCATCCACGTCGTCGCCGCCACCAACAAGTGGTCGGAGTTCCGGCCCGGCATCAGGGACCTGTTCGGCACCCGCGTCGAGCTCAAGCTCGGTGACGCGTACGAGTCGGAGATCAACCGCAAGAAGTCGCTGGCCGTGCCCGAGGGCGTGCCGGGTCGCGGCCTCACCAGGGACGGCCTGCACTTCCTGTCCGCGCTGCCCAGGATCGACGGCGTCCAGAGCGCCGAGGACCTGTCGGACGGCGTGCGCGGGCTCGTCCAGGCGGTGCGGAGCGCCTGGACCGGCAGGCCCGCCCCCGCCGTACGGCTGCTGCCCGCGGTGCTGCCCGTCGAGACGCTGCCCGACATCGCGGCGACCGGGCCGGGCCGGATCCCGATCGGCATCGACGAGGGCACCCTGTCACCGGTGCTGGTCGACTTCGACGCCGACCCGCACTTCGTCGTGGCCGGCGACACCGAGAGCGGCAAGTCCAACCTGCTGCGGCTGATCGCCGAGGGCCTGGTGGCCCGGCGCACGCCGCAGGAGGCCATGATGATCGTGATCGACTACCGCAGGACGCTGCTCGACACCGCCGTGACGGACCACCGCATCGGCTACGCCGCGTCGGGGCCCGCGGCGCTCGAAC
Organism: Microtetraspora sp. AC03309; assembly: GCF_020826795.1. NCBI lineage: Bacteria > Bacillati > Actinomycetota > Actinomycetes > Streptosporangiales > Streptosporangiaceae > Microtetraspora > Microtetraspora sp. AC03309. The sequence continues at coordinate 93,399 of NZ_JADDIL010000023.1, forward strand.
TGATCAGCGACGCCCGCAGCGCGCTGCTCAAGCGGCTGCCCCCGGCGGACCTCACGCCGGAGCAGCTCAGGGCGCGCAACTGGTGGCGCGGCTCCGACCTCTACATCGTCGTGGAGGACTACGAGCTGGTCGCCACCTCGTCCAACCCCCTGCTGCCGCTGGCCGAACTGCTGCCACAGGCCCGCGACATCGGCCTGCACCTGGTGTTGTCCCGGGCCATGGGCGGTCTCGGCCGGGCCATGTTCGACCCCGTCATCCAGCGGGTCAAGGACATGGCCAGCCCCGCCGTCATCCTGTCCGGCAACCGGGACGAGGGCTTCCTCTTCGGCAACGTGCGGGCGCAGCCGCTCCCGCCCGGCCGCGGCATCCATGTCGACAGGAAGTACGGCAACCGCCTGATCCAGACGGCGTTCCTCCCCCAGCAGCAGCCGCCGGAAGCCGGCTGATGGGACTTCGCCTGCCCACCGGGCTCGTCCTGGCCATGGGTCTCGTCGGCTACACCTGGCCCGCAGCCGACGAGACCAAGCTCATCGAAACCGGCCGTGCCTGGCTCGGCTTCGCCGACACCCTCAGCAAGCAGTCCCAGAACTCCTACGAACACGTCCGGCGGGTCGCCACACGCAACAGCGGCGGCGACATCACCGCCATGCACGACCACTGGATCTCCGCCGACGGCCCCACCGCCCACAGCAAGGACGCCATAACAGCCACCCGGCTCATCGGCGCCGCCTGCCTCGCCGGAGCCGCCATCGTCGCCGCCCTCAAATTCGGCATCATCACGGCACTGGCCCGCCTCGCCGTACGGGTCGCCCGTGCCATCGCGACCGCCACCGTCAGCCTCGGCACCTCACTCGCCACGCTTCCGCTCTCCATCGCGGCCACCCGCGTCGCCATCCGCGGGCTCCTGCGCGTCACGCTCAACCGCCTCAAACGGATCGTCGGAGCCCTCCTCGAACGCGCCCGCCGCCTCTTCCAGAAGATCACCCCCATGGGGTTGCGCATGCGGCTCGCCAGGCGGCCGGATCCGCTCCGCGCCGCGGCCGACCGGAGCGTGAACGTCAAGGCCATCACCCCCTCCCCGGTGTGGCGTACGGACCGGCTCGTTCTCCGGCGCGCGGACGACCGGCACCCGGACGAGGTGTTCGGACCCGGCTTCCATCCGCGCAACCCCGGCAACACCGACCTGGAGTCCCACCTGCGGTTCGAGGAGTCGGCGTTCGTCAGCACCACCCGGCTGGACAACCCGATGGACATCTTCCCGACGAGATACCTGTACGACGTGGACGCGCCCGGAGGCATCGACCTCGCCTCCACCATGGGCAGCGCCCTGCGCACCGGGCACCAGCGGGAGATCGCGTTCCCCGGCGGGATCGAGGGCCGCTACATCAAAGGCGCACGGCCGTACGACGCCACGACGGAGACATTCGGGGACTACATCCCGAACCCGGGCTACCGGCCCTGATCAGACCATCCGGTCGGGAACGGCGTCGGCCGCGGCCTGCGCGCTGGCCGACTCGGCGCCCCCGTGATTTCCGGACATCGCCTCGACGGCGGTCCCCGCGTCCCTGATCCCGCCGGCGAGCGTCATGTACGCGTCCAGCGCCTCCCGCCGGATCATGGCGTAGATCGGCCCGCACATGCTTCCCAGCTCGTCGTCGCCCCAGGGATCCAACCGGCCCGCCAGCTCCGTGCCGAAGATCTCGGCCTCGCGTGCCATGTTCTCTCCCACGCGCGTGAGTCCCTCGCCCGCGGCGCGCAGGTCCGTGTGGGAGACCTCGATCCCGCCCGGTTCCCTCATGCTCTGTTCTCCTCCTCACCGGCGCTGCGCCGGATCAGCGCCCTCATGAACGGGCCGTCCATCCGGCCCGGCGCGTAGGGGGCGGCGTTCGCCCGGGGACGCTCACCGACGGCCCGCGCCCGCCGCTGGAGTTCCTTCCAGCACACGTGGTAGCCGTTTCCGGGCATCGTCACACCTCTCCCTTCGGAGGCAGGTCGATGGGCTGGGGCAGGAACGACGCGAAGTCCACTCCGTCCCCGAAGAGTTCCTCGTACGACAGGCCCTCCGGCAGCAGCGGAGCCATGAGCTCCTGGGTCCGCTCCGCGATCTCGGCCGTTCCCTTCCCGATCAGCTCCATGATCGAATGCGACAGCTCGGACGGCGACAGCTTGCGGTAGACCCGGGGATCGAACTGGATGTTCCGTACCTGCCCGCGTGAACCGATCGTCACGGTGACCATCCCGTCCTCCGAGCGGGAGGTCGCGGTCAGTTCGTTCAGGCTGCCGTACGTCTCACGGAGTCGCGCGGCCTGCATGTTGTATTCCCGGGCGAGTCCCTCGATCATCGCCTGGTACTCGTCGCTCATCCGCGATCACTCCCGGCGCGGCCGAGGCTGATCAGGGATCGTCCACTCCGCACCCGCCACTTATCGATCACCCACAAAAGGTGGCATCGCTCCGAAATCCCCGTCAACGACGGCAGCCACCCGATCCTGACAGCCGAGGTCGCGATGTGACATGCTCGGCCACCGCGATCACCGCGGATGCCGGAACCGGTCCTGGAACGGTCTCGGCAACGGATACGGTTTCGCCGGACAGGAACAATTACGCATCACGGTTCGTCCTCAAGGGCGAAGGAGGCTTACGCCGTGACCATCACCCATCCGCTGGGCCGCGTGGGGGCCGCCGTTGCGGCGCTGCTCGTCGGCCTGTTCGCGTTGTTCGCCTGGAGCCCGGCGGCCCACGCCGCGGCTCCACCAGACGTCAGCACGGTCCTGGCCGGCTGGAAGAGCAATGATCCGCTCTTCGTCCAGGACGGGGCTCCCTTGTCGTCCGGCGACCAGTCCGGCATCCGTGACGCGTTGAAGAACGCGGACACCAAGATCTACGCCGTCGCTCTGCCCGACGGGACGATCACCACCAACCAGGAGGCGGGCACCTACATCACCTCCCTGGGTCAGGCCCTCGCGAACGCGGGCCGGCCGAAGGCCACCGTCGCCGTCATCGACGGGACCACGCTCTTCGCCGGGTCGAGCGCCCTGGGCCGCAAGACGTCGGGGCTCGCGGGCCAGATCGCCAGGAAGGCCACGGAGAACAACCCGGGCAAGCCCGTCGAGGTCATGCAGGACTTCGCCAACCGGATCGACGCGGCAGCGTCCGGCGACCGCAAGGCGCTCGACGACGGCAGCGCCGCCGGCGGGGTCGGCGGTGGCGGTGGCACCGGCCTGCTGGTCATCCTCGGCATCGCCGTCGTCGGAGGTGGCGGTTTGTGGATCTTCGCCCGCAGGGCCAAGCGGAAGCGCGAGGAGAAGGAGGCCGCCGAGCTGGCGGCCGTCAAGCAGACGGTCGAGGAGGACGTCACCAAGTTCGGTGAGGAGATCACCGCGCTGGACATCGACGTGAAGATGCTGCCGCAGTCCGAGACCTCGGCCGACTGGCAGCGCGCCCTCGACTCCTACGAACGCGCCAAGAACGAGCTGGCCGCCACCAAGCGGGCCGAGGAACTGCGCACGGTGACCGCGACGCTGGAGGACGGGCGGTACGCCCTGGCCTGCGTCAAGGCCCGCGTGAACAAGCAGCCCCTCCCCGAGCGGCTGCCCCCGTGCTTCTTCAACCCGCAGCACGGCCCGTCCGCGCGTAACGTCAACTGGGCTCCTCCCGGCGGCGCTCCGCGCGAGGTCCCGGCCTGCGCGGCGGACGCCGAGGCGGTCGAGCGCGGCTTCGACCCGCAGATGCGCGAGGTCATGGTGAACGGCGAGCGCCGTCCCTACTGGGACGCCGGCCCCGCCTACCAGCCCTACGCCTACGGCTACTACGGCGGTTTCGGCGGCGGCGACATGCTGACCGGCATGCTCGTCGGCACCATGCTCGGCAGCGCCTTCGGCGGCTTCGGCCACGGCGGTTACAGCCACGGCTACGCGGACGGCGTCGCGGCCGGCGACTCCGGCGGAGACTGGGGCGGCGGTGGCGGCGACTTCGGTGGCGGCGGAGACTGGGGCGGCGGCGGTGACTGGGGTGGCGGTGGCGACTTCGGTGGCGGCGACTTCGGTGGCGGCGGCGACTGGTGACCCGCACCCCCGCGTGCTGATCGATTCCTGATCGACGGCCGGGGCATGGCTTCTCAGGTGACCTCGCACCCAGTGGGTGCGGGGTCACCGCCTTTTCCGGCACTTTGGGGCGATGCCGAGGGAGATCAGGGATACCGCCTACCATCGGCGCGAGAGACTTAGGGGGCGTTTCTTCAGCTTTGTGAGGAGGCTCCGTTGCGTCACTCCCGAGCGTTGGCCGTCACGTTGGCGGCCTCCGCCGTGTCGTTCCCCGTCCTGCTGGGCCCGGCAGGCGTACCGGCCGCGGCACGCGCCAGGGCCTGCACCCCGGGCAGTGGGCCGGACCTGCGCGGCGAGGACCTCGCCGACGCCGACGATCTCCCCCGCAACCTGCGCTGCGCCGACCTCACCGGAGCCACGCTCAACGGCGCCGACCTCACGCACCGGGATCTCACCGGGGCGATCCTCCGCGACGCGTCCCTGCAGGGGGCCACGCTGAGTCTCGCCCACGCCGACGGCGCGGACCTGCGGGGCGCGGATTTCACCGGTGCCGACCTCGGCCAGTTCCGTGCCAAGCGGGTGAAACTGCGCGGGGCGCTCCTCATCGGCGTCTACGCGGAGCAGGCGGAGTTCCCCCGCTCCGACTTCACCGGCGCGATCCTCAGCGGGGCGGTGCTGACCCAGGCGGACCTCACCGGGAGCACGTTCGCCTCCGCCGATCTCACCAAGGCCACCATGGGGCAGGTGAAGGCGCGCGGGGCCGATTTCACCCGGGCCACGATGCGCGGCACCAGGCTTGGCCAGGCCCACCTGGAGCGCGCGGTGTTCACGTCCGCCGATCTCAACCGGGCGGTGCTGACCCAGGCGTCGCTGGACGGTGCCGACCTGAAAGGGGCGAACGTCAACGGCGCCACCTTCGGGCAGGCGCGCGACCTCGATCTCACCGGATCACGCGGGACGCCCGCCGATGTTCCCGCCGACGCCCTCTCGCCCTCGCCCACGGAGGCCGACAGGACGCCCGAGGCCGCTCAGGAGGCCGCGAACAGGGCCATCGCCAACGATCCCGTACGGACCGCGGCAGGGCTGCTCCTGGTCGTCCTCAGCGGCATCGGGCTCGGCCTCACGCTGCTCTTCTGGGGGCTCTCCCACCGGCGCAGGAAGCGCGAGCTCGGCGCCTTCGAGAACGAACGCATCGCGGTCATGGACGACCTCGCGCGGTTCGGGGACGAGATCAACACCGTCGACGCCGAGATGAAGTCCGGGCGGATCGACGGCGCGCCCGGCGACTGGCGCGCCGCGCTCGACGCGTACGAGGCCGCCAGGCACGTGCTCACGGTGGCGCGCACGCCGTACGAGCTGCAGGGGGCCGCGTCAGCCGTACAGCACGGCAGGGCGTCGCTGCACCGGGTCAGGACGCTGCTGTCAGATCACGGTGGTCAGCGGTGACATGAGCCGGCGGGCCGCCTCGGTGATCGATCCGGACAGCGAGGGGTAGACGGCGAACGTCTGCGCGAGCTGGTCGACCGTCAGCCGGTGCTGCACCGCCACCGACAGGGCGAGGACGAGCTCGGACGCGCGGGACGCCACGATGACGCCGCCGAGCACGATGCCGGTGTTCGGGCGGCAGAAGAGCTTGACGAAACCGTCGTTGAAGCCCTGCATCTTGGCCCGCGCGTTGGTGGCCAACGGCAGCTTGACGACGTTGGCCTCGATCTCGCCGGACTCGATCTGCCGCTGCGACACGCCGACGGCCGCGATCTCGGGATCGGTGAAGATGTTGGAGGCGACGGTGGCCAGGCGGATCGGCTGTACGGCCTCGCCCAGGGCGTGCCACACGGCGATCCGGCCCTGCATGGCGGCGACGGAGGCCAGCATGAGCACGCCGGTGCAGTCGCCCGCCGCGTAGACACCGGGCGCGGAGGTCCTGGAGACCTTGTCGACCTCGACGAACCCGCCCCGGTCGAGCCGGACGCCGGCCTCCTCCAGGCCGATGCCCGAGGTGTTGGGGATCATGCCGACGGTCATCAGGCAGTGGCTGCCCTCGGCGGTCCTGCCGTCCTCCAGCGTGACGACCACGCCGTGCTCGGTGCGCTTGACCGACGCGGCCCGGGACCGGCCCATGACGTTCATCCCACGGCGCCGGTAGACCTCTTCGAGCACCTCAGCCGCGTCGGCGTCCTCGTTCGGCATCATCCGGTCGCGGGAGGAGACCAGGGTCACCTCGGAACCGAGCGATCGGTAGGCGCCGGCGAACTCGGCCCCGGTGACGCCGGACCCGACCACGATCAGGTGCTCGGGCATCTCCTGCAGTTCGTAGATCTGCCGCCAGGTGAGGATGCGCTCCCCGTCCGGCTCGGCGCCGGGCAGCACGCGCGGGTACGCGCCGGTCGCGACGATGACCACGTCGGCCCGGATCGTCCGGTCACCGGCGCGGACGACCTGCGGGTCCACGAGCCGGCCCTTCGCCCGGATGACCTCCACGCCCTCGGCGGCGAGCCGCGCGGCGATGTCCGCCGACTGCGCCTGCGCCAGCTCCTTGACCCGCTTGTTCACGAGGGGCATCTCGACCATGATGCCGCCGATGTCGCCGTCCGTTCCCCCGTCGAAGTGAACGCCCACGGAGGCCGCGTCCAGCAGCGCCTGTTTACGGACAGAGGTGGCGATCAGCGTCTTGGACGGCACGCAGTCGGTGAGCACGCACGCGCCCCCGGGCCCTTCCTGTTCGACGACGGTGACCTGCGCCCCCAATTGGGCGGCGACCAGGGCCGCCTCGTACCCGCCGGGGCCACCACCGATGATCACGATCCTTGTCACGTGCCCTATTCTCCCGCATCATCCCACTCGTCGCAGATGAGGGGGACATGTAAGGGTCCGACTACGGGGATTCCGCGCGAGTTGGCGGGTCGTGCGTCATGGCCGTCCGGGGACGCGCCTCGTGGTTTAGGCTTCGTGCCGTGCCTGTCTACGCCGCCTACAGCAGCAACATGGACCCCAAGCAGATGGCTGAGCGCGCCCCGCATTCACCCATGCGCGGCACCGGATGGCTGTCGGGCTGGCGGCTGACCTTCGGCGGGGAGGACGTCGCCTGGGAGGGCGCGCTCGCCACCATCGTCGAGGATGCCGACGACCAGATCTTCGTCGTCCTGTACGACGTTCCGGAGTGGGACGAGGCGTCGCTCGACCAGTGGACCGGCACAGAGCTGGGCTTCTACCGCAAGGTGCGGGTCCGCGTCGCGACGCTCGACGGCGACGTGCTGGCCTGGACCTACGTCCTCGACTCCTACGAGGGCGGTCTGCCGTCGGCCCGCCACCTCGGCATCATCGCGGACGCGGCGGAGAAGGCCGGGGCGCCGGACGACTACGTCAAGCACCTGCGGACCCGCCCCTGCAAGTCGCTGGGCGACTGACGGCGCTTTTCGCGACGAGCGTCGCCGCCGGCGTCCCGTCGGCGCCATTAGAAAGAGTCCTTTACTATCAGTGCGCGCCGACTTATCGTGACGGTGAACGTCGACGGGGGCGACACAACTGACGTGCCGGCGGGCCGCTCCGCCCGGCACGCGGCGACCCCTCGGAGGCGTCGATGAAGGTCTACGGAGGGCGGCGCGGACTCGCGGCCCTGCTCCTCGCCCTGAGCGCCGGTGTGGCGGCCGCCGGGAGCACCGTGCTCGCGATCGGACCGGCGGAGGCCGCGCCCACGCCCGTGCCGTTCGGCTCGGTCCTTCCCGCCGTCGCCGGCTCGACCTCCACGCCCGGCGTCACGTACGACATCGGCGCCGCGACCACCATCTACACCGAACCCGGCTCGGCCGCCGCCGCGTCCATCGGCGGCTACCTCGCCGCGCTCCTGCGTCCCTCCACCGGCCATCCGCTTCCCGTCACCGCCGCGTCCGTCCCCTCCCCGTCCGACGGGATCTCGCTGCTCCTGTCCGGCGCGCCGAGCACCGTCGGGAACGAGGGCTACCAGATGGAGGTGACGGCCACCTCGATCGTCGTGCGCGCCAACCGGCCGGCCGGTCTGTTCGCCGGGGTGCAGACACTGCGCCAGCTGCTGCCGGCCGCGGTCGAGAGCACGACGGTGCGACCCGGCCCGTGGACCGTCGCCGGCGGAAAGATCGTCGACTATCCGCGATTCGCCTATCGCGGCGCCATGCTCGACGTCGCCCGGCATTTCTTCCCGGTGGCGACCGTCAAGCGCTACATCGACGAGATCGCGCCATACAAGATCAACCATCTGCACCTGCACCTGTCCGACGACCAGGGATGGCGCATCGCGGTCGACGGCCGGCCCAACCTCGCGACCTACGGCGGGAGCACCGCCGTCGGCGGCGGCCCCGGCGGGTACTACACCAAGGCCGACTACCAGGCGATCGTCGACTACGCCGCGTCGCGATACATCACGATCGTCCCCGAGATCGACATGCCGGGGCACACCAACGCCGCCCTGGCCTCGTACGCCGAGCTCAACTGCGACGGCGTCGCGCCGCCCCTCTACACGGGGACGGACGTCGGATTCAGCTCGCTGTGCACCTCGAAGGAGATCACCTACACCTTCGTCGACCAGGTCGTCGGAGAGCTCGCCGCGCTGACACCCGGGCCGTACGTGCACATCGGAGGCGACGAGACCCAGTCCACGCAGCCGGCGGACTACACCGCGTTCATCAACCGGGTGCAGCGGATCGTCTCGGCGTACGGCAAGACCGTCATCGGCTGGCACGACGTCGTCAACGCCACGCCCCCGGCCTCGACCGTGGCCCAGTTCTGGGGCACCACCACGCGGAACGCGGCCGTGACGAGCGCCGCCCAGCGCGGCGTCAAGGTCATCATGTCCCCGGCCAATCGCACCTACCTCGACATGAAGTACAACTCCCGTACTCCCGTCGGCCAGAAGTGGGCCGGCCTCATCGAGGTCAGGGACGCCTACGGCTGGAACCCGGGGGCGTACCTGGGCGGCGTCGGCGAGTCCTCCGTCCTGGGCGTCGAGGCGCCGCTGTGGACCGAGACCATCCAGAGCCTGTCCGACATCGAGTACATGGCCTTCCCGAGGCTGCCGGCGATCGCGGAACTGGGCTGGTCGCCGTACAGCACGCACGACTGGAAGGCGTTCGGTCAACGTCTCGGCGCGCAGGGCCCCCGCTGGCGCGTCATGGGCCTGAACTACTACCGCTCCGCCCAGGTGACCTGGCCGGCGGGTTCGTAGGCGCCCCCGCGAACCGGCCCGGCCACGTCTCCTCGCCTACCTGAACCACCCCGCCAGGTGTCAGCGAGAAGGAGTCCGTTCCATGCCCGTTTCCCGCAAGCGTCCCCGGCTGCTCCTGTCCCGATTATTCGTGATCCTGCTCATGGCGTTCGCCATGGGAGCCGTCGACGCCGGCGGCGCGACGGCCGCCACCCTCGGCTCGACCGAGCTGACGACGGGGTGGGCGCTGCGGTCGGCCGCCAACGTCGCCGACACCGGCGCGACCATCTCCCAGGTCGGTTACAGCACCGCCTCGGGCTGGAACCCGGTCACGCTTCCCTCGACCGTGCTGGCCGGGTTGACCGCCAACAACGTCTACCAGAACATCTATTTCGGGACGAACCTCAAGTCGGTCCCGGACCTGACGGGGCAGAAGTGGTGGTTCCGCGGCGAGTTCCCCGCTGCGGCGACGACTCCCGGCCAGGTCTACCGGCTCCGTTTCACGGGGATCAGCTACCGGGCCCAGATCTGGCTGAACGGGACCCAGCTCGACACGGGCGCCGTGGGCTCGATGGTGGCCCACGAATACGACGTCACCGGCCTGATCAACCCGGGGGCGGCGAACGCGCTGGCCGTCCTCGTGACACCGCCCGTCCACGACTGCAAGGACCTGTCCTTCTGCACGGTGGACTGGAATCCCGAAGCCCCCGACATGAACGCCGGCCTGTGGGGCAGGACGCTGCTCGACACGACCGGCCCCGTCGTGCTGCGCGACCCCTACGTCAGGACCGTCCTGCCGCTGCCCGCGACGAACTCGGCCGACCTGACCGTCTACGTCGACGCCGTCAACGCCACGAACGCGCCGGTCACGACCACCGTCAGCGGGACGATCTCGAAACCGGGCCATCCGACGATCTCCGTGAGCCAGAACGTCACGCTCAACGCGGGTGAACGGCGGGAGATCGCCTTCACCCCGGGGGCCTATCCGCAACTGCACGTCACCGACCCGGCCCTGTGGTGGCCGTACCAGTTCGGCAGCCCGGAGCTGTACCGGCTCGCGATCTCCGCGGCCACCGGCGGCGCGACCTCGGACACCAAGTCGATCGACTTCGGGATCCGGCAGTTCACCGACTACCGGACCACCGTCAACGGCACCTCGTTCGCCGGCTACAAGGTCAACGGCCAGAACATCATGTTCCGCGGCGGCGGTTACGTGTGGGACATGCTGCAGCGCTGGGACACCAGGACGAACGCGGCGCACATCCAGTACGTCAAGGACATGGGGCTCAACACGATCCGGCTGGAGGGCACCCTCGGCAACGAGGAGCTCTACGACCTGGCCGACAGAGCGGGCATCATGCTCATGCCCGGGTTCGTCTGCTGCAGCGCCTGGGAGAACGACAGCGGCTGGTCCGCCGAGCAGGCGCAGGTGGCCGTCGCCTCCCTGGACAGCCAGATGCGGGCCCTGCGCGCCCACGCGAGCACCTTCCTGTGGACGTACGGCAGCGACCAGCCGCCGACGGCGGCGCACCTGACGGCCTACAAGAACGTCGCCACCGCGCTGCACTGGCAGAACCCCACCCTCGACAACGTCGCCACCTGGTCCAACGCCGACGCCGGGATGAAGATGGACGGCCCGTACGTGTGGGAGCCGCCGGTTCTGTGGTGGGACACCACCAGGGCCGGGAGCGCCTTCGGCACCACGGGTGAGGAGGGCACGGAGTCGCCGCCGCCGCTGGAGAGCCTGCGGAGGTTCCTCGCCCCGGCCGACCTGTGGCCGATCGGAACCGCCTTCAACTACCACGCGGGCAAGCCGGGCAGCGTCTTCGACACCATCGCCCCGTTCACCAACGGCGTCAACAAGCGGTACGGCACCGCCACGAGCGCGGCCGACTACTCGAAGAAGTCGGAGCTGCAGAACTACGAGAACACCCGGTCCTTCTTCGAGGCGTGGAACGCGCACCAGCACACCCAGTCCTTCGGCACCATCTTCTGGATGCTCAACAGCGCCTGGCCGTCGGTCCACTGGAACCTGTACGACTACTACTTCAAGCCGGGCGGCGGGTACTTCGGCAGCAAGAAGGCCAACGAACCCGTGCACATCAGCTACGACTACGCCACCAGGAAGGTGTTCGTCGTCAACTCCACGCTCGCGGCGCGCAGCGGCCTGACGGCGACCGCCACCGTGTACAACGTCCCGGACCTGTCGCAGAAGTACACGACCCAGGCGGCCGTCAACGCGGGCGCCAACGCCTCCACGCAGGCGCTGACCCTTCCCGCGATCACCGGCCTGTCGACGACCTACTTCGTCCGCCTCCGGCTCACGGACGCGGTGGGCGCGACGGTCAGCGACAACCTCTACTGGTACTCGACCCAGGCCGACACGCTGGGCAACAAGAGCAACTGGTACCAGACGACCGTCAAGACGTACGCCAACCTCACCGGCCTGAACAGCCTGGCCGCGAACCCCGACGTGACCGCGACCGCCACCCGGACCGTGTCCGCCGGAAAGGAGACGGCCACCATCACGATCAGGAACACCAGCACGACCGCCGTCGCGTTCTTCCTCCGTCCCGAGATCACCGCAGGAAACGGCGGCGACGAGGTCGTGCCCGTCACCTACACCGACAACTACCTCTCGCTCTGGCCGGGTGAATCCACCACGATCACCGCCGCGTACCAGACGGACGATCTGGGCGGCCAGGCGCCCTACCTGCGGGTGAGGGGCCACAACGTCCCCACCGTCTCGATCCCGCTCCCCTAGTGACCACGGTGGAGGTCCCTTCTCGCGAGGGACCTCCACCGCCGCCGAAGGTCGTGTTTGGAGAACATCGCCGAAGTCCGGCCCGCGGATTCTGGCAGGTGACGTGGCAAGCGAGGTTCGTCCGCTTCTGTACGCTCGGTGAACGTGACCAACGACGCTTACGAACTGGCGGCAGAGGCCGCGGCCACCCTCAAGAACCTCACCGGCATCGAGTCCTTCGACGTCGCCCTCGTCATGGGGTCGGGCTGGGTCCCGGCCGCGGACGCGATCGGCGAGACCGTCACCGAGTTCCCGGTGACGAAGTTGCCCGGATTCGCCCCGCCCGCCGTCGCCGGGCACGCGGGCACGATCCGCGCCGTCACGACGGCGTCGGGGCTGAACGCCCTGATCTTCCTCGGTCGTACGCACCTCTACGAGGGCCGCGGCGTCGAGCCGGTCGTGCACGGCGTCCGTACGGCCGTCGCGGCCGGGGCGCGCACCGTGGTCCTGACGAACGCCGCGGGCGGCCTGCGCCCCGAGACCCAGAACGTGGGCGACCCCGTCCTGATCAGCGATCACATCAACATGACCGGGGCCAACCCGATCACCGGCGCCACCTTCGTCGACCTCACCTCGGTCTACTCGCCGCGGCTGCGCGACCTCGCCCGCGAGGTGGACCCGTCCCTCGCCGAGGGCGTCTACGTCGCCTTCCGCGGCCCGACGTACGAGACCCCGGCGGAGATCCGGATGCTGCGCACGCTCGGCGGCGACCTGGTCGGCATGTCGACGGTGCTCGAGGCCATCGCGGCACGGGAGGCCGGGGCGGACGTGCTCGGCATCTCCCTGGTGACCAACCCGGGCGCCGGTCTGGTGGGCGAGCCGCTGAACCACGAGGAGGTCCTCGAGGTCGGCCGCGCCACCGCCGCCCGGATGGGCGTGCTGCTCGCCAAGGTCGTCGACAAGCTGTAGGGGCCCCGATGAGTGATCTCGTACTGCGGGCGCGGGAGTGGCTGGCCCAGGATCCGGACCCGGAGACCCGGGCGGAGCTGGAGGCGGTTCTCGCCCTCGACGACGAAACGGAGCTGGCCTCCCGGTTCGGCTCCAGGCTGGAGTTCGGCACCGCGGGCCTGCGCGGCGAGCTGGGGGCGGGTCCCGCCCGGATGAACCGGGTCACGGTGATGCGCGCCGCCGCCGGTCTGGCCCGCGTCCTCGGCCCGGGCCGGCACGTCGTGATCGGCTACGACGCCCGGCGCAACTCGGACGTGTTCGCCAGGGACACCGCCGCCGTGCTGACCGGCGCGGGCCTGCGGGCCTCCGTGATGGACGGCAGGTGGCCGACCCCCGTGCTGGCGTTCGCCGTACGCCATCTGGGGGCGGACGCGGGCGTCATGGTCACCGCGTCGCACAACCCTCCGCGTGACAACGGCTACAAGGTCTACTGGGGGGACGGCGCGCAGATCGTGCCGCCCGTCGACGGCGAGATCTCACGGGCGATCGACGCGGTCGGCCGGGTGGACGAGCTGCCTCTCGGCGAGTCCTGGGACACCCTCACGCACGAGGCGATCGTCACCCCCTACCTGCGGGCCCTCGCCGCGCTCCCTGTCGGTGACGCCAGGGACGTCCGCATCGCGTACACGCCGTTGCACGGGGTCGGCGCGGACACCCTGGCGGAGGCGTTCCTGAGCGCGGGCTTCGCGGTCCCGGAGATGGTCGCGGCGCAGCGCGACCCCGATCCGGACTTCCCGACCGTGGCGTTCCCCAATCCGGAGGAGCCGGGCGCGATGGACCTCGCGCTCGAACTCGCCGGGACGATCGGGGCGGACATCGTCCTGGCCAACGACCCGGACGCCGACCGGTGCGCGACGGGGCTGCGGCTTCCGGACGGCGGGTACCGCATGCTCACCGGCGACGAACTCGGCTCCCTGCTGGCCGAGCACATCCTGCGGAACACCTCGGGCGACGACCGCCTGGTCGCCACGACCATCGTCTCGTCATCGCTGCTCGGCAAGATCGCCGCGGCGCACGGCGTGCGGTACGCGGAGACGCTGACCGGTTTCAAATGGATCATGAAGGCCGGACCGGGGCTGATCTTCGGGTACGAGGAGGCCCTCGGCTACAGCGTCGGCTCCGACGCCGGGCTGCCCGTCCACGACAAGGACGGGATCGGCGCGGCACTCACCGTCGCGGGACTGGCGGCTGCGGCCCGGCGCGAGGGCCGGACGCTGCTCGACCTGCTCGACGACCAGGCGCGCCGGTACGGCCTGCACGCGACCGGCCAGCTCTCCGTCCGGGTCGAGGACCTGTCGCTGATCGGACGGGCCATGGCCCGCCTGCGGGAGGAGCCCCCGGCCAAGCTGGGCGGGCGCGAGGTCGAGTCGGCGGAGGACCTCGGCGCCGGCCTGTCCGGCCTGCCCCCGACCGATGGCCTCCGGTACCGGCTGGCCGGAGGGGCGCGCGTGGTCGTACGGCCCAGCGGCACCGAGCCGAAGCTCAAGTGCTATCTGGAGGTCGTCGTCCCGGTCACCGGTCCGGCGTCCGGCGACGTGGCCAGAGCACGGGCGGCCGCCGCGGCCGACCTCGCCGCGATCAAGGCGGACCTGTCCGCCGCGCTCGGCGTGTAGGAGGCCGGGCGCCGGCGGGCCGCCCGGTGGGCGAGCGCGGCGGTGGTTGTGGCGGCGGCGCGGGCGGCTCAGACGAGGACGAAGGTCACCACGACGAGCACGACCGCCGCCGCCACGGCGGCCAGCGCCACGGGCGACCAGGACACGCTGGTCGTCCCCGAGGCGTCCCGCTTGCGCAGCACGGCCATCTCCAGGAGCTGCTGGGCCACCCAGTCGGCATGGGTGCGCCCCAGCACGGCCTGCGCCGCGCTGTCCGGCAGCTGCGAACTCCGCGCCTGCTGCCTGCCCGCCCGGCGCACGGCCTTCGCCCGCTCGCGGGCGCTCGGCTGGGGGCTCCAGCAGCGGATGCTGGTGTCACCCGCCACGATGACGATCGCGTTGGAGACCTGTACCTCGTCCACCGAGCTCCACGGCACGTACGCGTTCCGGAACGGGTTGCGGATCCGGACGCCGCCCTCCTCGGGGATGATCGCCGGGCGGAGCGCCAGCAGGCCGACGAGCAGGGTGATGACGCCGAGCACCGCCCCGGCGATCAGCGCCGACGGCATGCTGCCGCGGACGATCAGGTCCCAGGCGTTCCACGCGGCGAAGATGACCCACGCCCACCCGAAGACCCACGCCAGCTTCGACCGGAAAACCTGTTTCATGCCTGCCACTTCTGCTGTGCGAAGCCCGGCTTGATCACACCGTTGATCAGCGCGAGCCTCTCGTCGAAGGGGATGAACGCCGACTTCATGGCGTTGACCGTGAACCACTGCAGGTCGTCCCAGCCGTAGCCGAAGGCGTCCACCAGCTTGGCGAACTCCCGGGACACGCTCGTGGCGCTCATCAGCCGGTTGTCGGTGTTGACCGTGACCCGGAAGCGCAGCCGGCGCAGCAGCCCGATCGGGTGGTCCGCGATCGAGGAGGCGGCCCCGGTCTGCAGGTTGGACGTCGGGCACATCTCCAGAGGGATGCGCTTGTCCCGGACGTAGGCGGCCAGCCTCCCGAGCTTGGCCTCTCCGTCGTCCGACAGCGCGATGTCGTCGATGATCCGCACGCCGTGGCCGAGTCGGTCGGCTCCGCACCACTGGATGGCCTGCCAGATCGACGGCAGCCCGAAACCCTCACCGGCGTGGATGGTGAAGTGCGCGTTCTCCCGCTGGAGGTATTCGAAGGCGTCGATGTGGCGGGTGGGAGGGTAGCCCGCCTCGGCTCCCGCGATGTCGAAGCCGACCACACCCACGTCGCGGTAGCGCACGGCGAGCTCCGCGATCTCCATCGAGCGGGCCTGGTGCCGCATGGCGGTCAGCAGGGTGCCGACCCTGATCCTCGGGGTGCCGTCGGGGCCGGCGGAACCCAGCCGGAAACCCTCGATCACCGCCTCGACGACCTCGTCCAGGCTGAGACCGCCGGTGGTGTGCTGCTCGGGCGCGTACCGGACCTCGGCGTAGACGACGCCGTCGTCGGCGAGGTCCTCCGCGCACTCGGCGGCCACTCTGACGAGCGCCTCCCGGGTCTGCATGACCCCGACGGTGTGGTCGAAGGTCTCCAGGTAGCGTTCGAGCGATCCCGAGTCGGACGCCTCCTGGAACCAGACGGCCAGGTTCGCGGCGTCGTGGGACGGCAGCTTCGCATAGCCGGAGTCACGGGCGAGGTCGATCACCGTCTCGGTACGGAGGCCGCCGTCCAGGTGATCGTGGAGCAGGACCTTGGGAGCCTTGCGGATCTCCTCCAGCGTCGGCCGGTTCATGCGCGCTCCTCGCGAAGGGCGCCGTGCCTACCGATTCGCTCGCTCATGCAGCCTCCTCGCCCGGCGGCCCCGGGATCGCCGGGCGCCGTTCTCGTTCATCTCGGCATCCTATGCCACCTGCGGAAACGCCGATCATGCACTGTTTGCCGATTATGAGTCGTCACGATTGGCAGTCTCGGGGGAGAACGCCGGGAGGCAGACGGCGACATATTCGGCCCCGGCGGGACCGGAGCGATAGCGGATCTTCTCGCCCGGATCGCTGACGAAGGCCTGACCTGCCCCGATCTCGGTGGACCCGCCCTCGTGCTCCACGATCACCGATCCCTTGAGCACGAGGGTGTACTCGCCGAACTCCGGGGTCTGCGGCGGTTCCTCCCAGTCGGGCGGCGCCTGCATGTGCGCGATCGAGAGCCGCTCGTCACCGCTGTTCACACGGCCGACGTACTCATCGATGATCTTTCCGCCCGGAACCGGGATCCGGGTGGCCGCGTCGATCTTCCTCACCATGCGACCAGTCTGTCAGTGCGCCACGTCGATCACGATCCGGGACGGCCCCGACTGCGGCACGACCCGGAACCCGGCCTTGTGGGCGAGGACCAGCCCCACGCTGACCATGCCCTCGAAGTCGCCGTTGTTCACGATGTGACGGACGTTGGGAAGTTTCGCGGCGACCTCGCGCGGCCCCTTCCACGTGGATTTCCCCGCGCTGTCGTGCGCGGCCGCGGGGGTGACGCGCACCTGGAGGTACGCCCCGCCCGTGACGCCCACGGCGGAGCCGGAGCCGTCGTAGACCAGCTTGTCCGTCCAGTCCACGGAGTACCCGGTCATGGCGCCCTTCAGGTCGATCACGACGCGGTCGAACCCCGCGTGCCGGGCGAACCTGACCCCGGTGACCTTCGGCGGCTTGGCCGGGGTGCGCTCCGCCTTGACCGGCTTGGTGCTCGTGGGCGGGGCGGGAGCGGACGCCCCCGGCTTCGCCGCGGCCGTACCCGTGGCGGCGGCCGGCGCGGCGGAGTCGGCGGCTCCGGTGGGGTCGCCCGCGCCGGAGCCCGGGGAGGCCGCGACGGCCGGTGAGGCGACCTGTCCGGCCGTACCACCGGTTCCGAGTTCGTCGCCTCCCGCGCTCCCGGCGCCCCCGCAGGCGAGGGTGGCGGCGACCGGTACGAGGGCGAGAGCCAGAGCGTACGACGTCTTCATCGCGATCTCCTTTCGAACGTTCCACAGCCGGCGGTGCGGTTCCGTCTCCAGTCGATTAGACGTGTGCTTCCGGTCCGAGGTTCGGATCTCCGTTAATGTGGCCGCCGCAGCGCATCTCACATTCCGAAATATCCGCATCATTCCACGCGGAAAAGTGGAGGGCCAGTGATGACCGAGCCACGCCGCGGGCGCGACCGCGGCCCGCTTCGCCTCCGGACCCGCCTCGGCACGGCGCGGACGTGCGCGCATGAACGGTGACCGCGGCACGAGCGGTGATCCCGGCGTGAGCGGTGATCCCGGCGTGAGTGCCGGCCACGGCGTGAGCGGCGGTCCCGGTGACAAGGGTGCGCGGGGTAAGCGCCACAGGAACGACATGGGCCGGCTGACCGGCTTCGAGGCGTTCGTCGCGGACCAGGCTCAACCGCTGGCCCGTACGGCTCTCCTGCTGACCGGCGATCCCCATGCCGCGCGCACCTTCGTGATCGGGACCCTGACCCGGATCGCCGCCCGCTGGCCCACCCTTCGCTGGGCCAGGCCCGCCGACACGGCCCGTCAGGGCCTCTTCACGTACGTCCTCGCCCGGCCCGCCGACACCCGGGCCGGTGATACCCGGGCCGGTGATACCCGGGCCGGTGATACCCGGGCCGGTGATACCCGGGCCGGCGGTCGGAAGGGCCGCGCCGGGGCGGCGCGTGGCGAACTCCGGCCCTCGACCGTCCCCGCCACGGAACGGTCGTCCCTCCAGGAGGCCCTGGCGGCGCTGTCCCCGCTCCAACGCGCGCTGATCGTCGCGCGCTTCCACGAGGGGATGCCGGAGCCGCAGGCGGCGGGGCTGTGCCGCACGGCCGCCGCCACGACACGGGCGGAGATCGAGCTCGCCCTCGCGGAGTTGCGCCACCGCGTCCCCGGACTCGCCGAACCCGTGTCCGGTGCGGCTCGGACCTCCGCCGACCTGGCGGCACGCACGTCCGCGGCGGCCCCGCCCCCATGGACGCCTCCCGGGCCGGAACCGGACGCCGCATCCCTGCCGTCGGCGACCTCCTGGGCGTCCCCGACTCCGGAGCCGGAGGTCATCGCTTTCGCGAAGGAGCCCGCCTGGGCGACGGTGCCGCCGTCAGCGGTCCCGTGGGGAGGGTCCACGGCGGGAGCGTCCGGCGTGTCCGGCCCCGTGCGGGCCGACCCGATGGAGGAGGCGCTGCGCCGGGGGTTGGACGCCATCGCCTCCGAGATGCCACCCGTCCGCGTCGTCGACGAGGTCGTCGACACCGCCCGGCGCCGTCGCGCCAGCCGCGTCTCCCTCATCGCCAGCGTCTGCGTGACGCTGGCCGCCGTCATGATCGTGCCCATCGTCTTCGGCATGACCGTCTTCGTCGGCGCGATCAGGGACGCGTCCGACCGAGGCGCGCCGGACGGCACGGCGGACGGCACGGTGGACGGCACGGCGGATGATCCGTACGGGATCCACGAGGACGGCCCGGCCCAGGAGTCCGGCGGCCCGCTCCCGTCCGTCGTGGACGTCCCGATCCGGTACGCCTACCAGGACTTCTGTACGCCGGGCCAGGCGAGCGGGAACGACTGCGTGGAATGGCGCGTGGTCACCGCGAAGGGGCAGGAGTACGAGATCGTCGATGTGGGGGTCGAGGACAGCTCCCGCGCGAACGAACTGCTCGCGGTCAGCGGGGACGGGAACCAGATCGCCTACTACAGCTCCAGCGCGTCCGACGTCGTGATCGTGGACCGGCGGCACTCCGTGCCGGAAGAGACCGACCTCGTCCCGTACGGGCAGACCCCCACCAACAACACGTCGTTGGCCATCTCGCCGACGGGGCGGTGGCTGGCCACCGGACTCGGCACGCGCAAAGCGATCGGACGCCCCCGGGTGCACGACGCCACCACGAAACGCACCTGGACCCTGCCCCTGCGCATGCGGGTCCTGGCCGTCTCCGACGGCGGCACGGTCCTCGGCACGACCGTCACCCGGGTGAACGACACCCGGATCACGGAGCTGGTGCGGATGCGCCCGAACGGCCGGGTGCTGAGCCGCGTCTCCCTACGTGACCCCATGTACGGCCTCCGGCTGCCCGTCGCGGGCATGCCGCTGTCACCCGACGGGCGCAGCCTGGCCCTGATCGACCTCAGCGACCATCCGGGGAAGGACAGCCCGCTCTGGCTGAGCACCGTCGACCCCGGCACCGGCCGGGTCCGTACGAGCTGCGCGCCGCGCCTTTCCGAGGACGCCGAAGTCCTGAGCGTGCGCGGCTGGGCGAGCGCCCGCGAGGTCATCGTGGACGCCCGGACCGCTTCGGACGGCGGATCGGGTGGTGGAGGCGCGGTGCCATCTGTCCACGCCGTGGACGTGCGGTCGTGCGCCGCGCGCGACATCGTCCTCGACGAGCGGAGCCGGGTCCCTCCTGTCTGGACTCCGGGAGCGCTCGGCTAGTGCCGTGACCGATCCCCGCGGCCGTCTTACGCGTGCCCGGGTCGCGCAATCCGGGCACGCCAGAGGGGCGCCCCCGAAGGAGCGCCCCTCACTCGCCGTACCGTCGGACCGGCGCCCCCGCCGCGTGCCGGTCGGACGGGACACGGTCACCTGGACGCGTCGTCCGTCCTCGGACACTCGCCCTCAGACGGTCTCGAGGACCCTCTCCGGCTCGGCGGCGGTCGCCGTACGGGAGCGGAACCGCAGGCCGCTCGCGGCGACCACCAGTCCCACCAGGGCGAACAGCGCCGAGACGACGATCGCCGCGCGGAAGGCGCCGATCGGGTCGGACGCCGAGCCGGAGGTCAGGACCGCGGTCACGATGGCGAGCACCACCGCGCCGCCGACCTGGCCCGACGTGTTGAGCAGGCCGGAGGCGAGCCCCTGCTCGTCGTCGGAGACCCCGTTGGTCGCCTGGATGTTGAGCGACGGGAAGGAGAGCCCGAACGCGATGCCGAGCAGCACCATCCCCGGCAGGACCATCCCGGCGAGGCTGGGGTGCTCGTCCACCCGCAGGAACATCGCGTAGCCCGCCAGCAGCGCGATCGAGCCGAGCACGATGAGCCGCCCGGTGCCGAACCGGTCGGCGAGATCGCCCATCTTGGTCGAGCTGACCGCGACCAGCAGGCCCGCCGGCAGGAACGCCAGCGCGGTCTGCAGCGCCGACCAGCCGAGCAGGTTCTGGAAGTACTGCATGGCCACGAACTGGAAGCCGACGTACGAGCCGAACAGGATCACCAGGCCGACATTGGCCCGGACCAGCGGAGCGGACCGCAGGATGCCCAGGCGGACCAGCGGGTGCTTGACCCGGCGCTCCAGCCACACGAACAGCCCGAACAGCGCGGCCACCACGACGGCCGACAGCGCGGTGCGCACGATGCCGACGTCGGGAGCCTGGACGACGGTGAACACGAGCAGCAGCATCGCCGCGGTGATCGTGATGGCGCCCAGGATGTCGTGGCCGCCCTCGCCGCGCTCGTCGGAGCGCGGAAGCAGCCGGGCGCCGGCGATCAGGGCGATGATCGCCACCGGGACGGGCATCAGGAAGGTCCAGCGCCAGCCCAGCTCGGTCAGCACGCCCGAGAGCACCAGCCCGAGGGAGAAGCCGCTCGCGCCGCAGGCGGTGAAGATGCTGAGCGCTCGGTTCCTCGCCGGGCCCTCGGCGAAGGTCGTGGTGATGATCGACAGTGCCGCCGGGGCGGTGAACGCCGCGCTCATGCCCTTGACGAACCGTGCCGCGATGAGCAGCGCGCCGTCGCTCATGAGTCCGCCGAGCAGGGACGCGACGGCGAAGACGGCCAGCGCAATGAGGAAGACCCGGCGGCGGCCGAGCAGGTCGGCGGTACGGCCCCCGAGGAGGAGCAGCCCCCCGTATCCCAGCACGTATCCGCTCACGACCCACTGGAGGGCCGCCGTGGACATGCCGAGGTCGGCCTGGATGGAGGGCAGCGCCACGCCCACCATCGAGACGTCGAGAGCGTCGAGGAAGACGACGGCGCATAGAACGCTGAGCGCACCCCACAGGGGCGCCCCCCAGCGCTCGTCCTTCGTGGAGGAGGTCATGGCGGGAGACGTTACATGCACCTGCATTCAATGCACAAGCATTTAATGCGTTTGCATCTACCTGTCGTGCGTGCTAGGCTCCGGCCGAAGCAAGGAGGCTGGGATGGCTCGCCAGAAGTCCGGCATCGACGTCATCGACACGTGGCGCGAACTGCTCGCGCGGCACGCCACCGTCTCCTGCGCCCTGGAGCGTGAGCTCAGCGACCGGCACGGCCTCGGCGTGAGCGAGTTCGAGGTGCTCGACCGCATGGCGGAGGGTCTCGCCACCTGTGACGGGGGAGGCAAGGAGAAGTTCCGCGTGCAGGAGCTCGCCGACGAGGTCCATCTGAGCCAGAGCGCCCTGTCCCGGCTCATCGCGCGACTGGAGCGCGAGGGGCTCGTCACGCGGGCCATGTGCGAGGCCGACCGCCGCGGCGTTTTCGTCCTGCTCACGGACGAGGGCCGGAAGCGGCACGCCGAGGCCGCACCCACGCATCTCGCCGTCCTCACGACCCACCTGGGCTGACGGCCGGCACGCCCTCCCCCGCGGACCCGCGCCG